>NZ_JAGTPI010000024.1:0-78477 GCF_021147825.1 Pseudomonas quasicaspiana | reverse complement strand
GGGGTAAAAGGCTCCTCGACCTTTCAGAGCTTGCCCAATTGGGCCAAAACCTCCGTGGTCACCGCCCTCGCCGCCTCCCGCGACAACATGCCAGCGATAGTCGGCATCGTTGAGACGCGACGGGGGGAATGGAAAGGGATGCAGCGCAACAGCGCTGCAGCGTCCTCGGGTTCAAGCCACCCGAAAAGAGCCGAAAAACCCGCCAACAAAAACGCAGCCGTTGCCTCAAAAGGTAAGGAGAACGCGAGCAGCACCCATTCCAATCAGGTTGGAGCCTCAAAAGTCGGCCTTCAAGCCTCTTCAAGTATTTTGAACGAAAGCCTGGGCGTCAGCGGCGAGCACATTGCCGATAACATCTGCACCGTGGAGTTTGGCTGCGGCCAAGACTGGGACGGGCACGACAAAGGCGCGGATGGGAATGGGCTTGAGGGAGCAAGTTAGGGAAGCTTTCTAAAGGTTGCAGTCCGAAGGGAAAGCACATTCTTTACAAGTTAAACGACGGCGCTAACGGAACAGGTATCGGCGGGTGGGAGCCTCAAGGCAAAACATGTGCTTTACAAGCTGACTGATGGAGCGAATGGGCCGGGGATTGATGCCGTTTGGCGAGCTGATCCTGCCAACAATGGGGGTAAGAAATTTGCGATTGTTGAAGCCAAGGCAAGCCGAGATGAAGATGCGCCCAAGTTTATGCGAAAGTTGAACAATTCGCGTAAGCCGGGGGTTGCGTCCAAACTGGGTGTCTCAGGCTTGGCTGATCCAAGTGAGTTAATCGAGCCGCTAGAGCAGGTCGATACTCCTGTGATAAGCGGTGATGGCAAGACTGTAAGCAGCGGAAAAAGAAGTGGAAATTTCACTAGGCATGAAGAGGTATCCACTAAAAGAAGAAGGCTTTTGATGGTTCAGATGAGTAGAGAGTGGATTAGGATCAATATAGATAAAGCTGTATCTGGACGAAGCCTGATGGCTCAGATTAACGGCTCCTACAGTCGCCATCTGTTTTATGCTCCCTTGTATCATACTAGTATGAGCCCTAAAAAACATGCCAGTGCGCAGCTTAATGGTTTGGATGAGACTGCCCACCAAAATCATAGCGCGTTTCATTACTCTGATCATGAAGTGAAAGGTTTCGTGAATAAGCGTAAGAGATCGTTGACGAAAAAATACGGTGCGTTGAGCTCGTTAGAAATTGAGGTATAACTGACGTGAAAAAAAGACAAAAGTTTTTTAGTGAAAATCACTATAGAAATTTTTTAAGGGAGCACGATGAGGTCGTCAAATTTTTTGAGACCAACACATTTGAATCTGACTCGCCTGAAGAAGAGGCTGCGCTGCGTTCAGCATATTTTCAAGAACTTTCTTTGGATAGGATGTTGGCAGCTTACACCGCAGGTGAGGAAATAGCATGTTTAACTCCCATGCTTGAAGATCTAATAGATAAATATGAAAGCAGGCAGTCAAGGCTTGAAATATCTGAGGGGATTTCTGATATATCCCCGTTAGCCATCGATGACTGGCCTGATCAATATGAGGAATGTGTTCAGGTCATAGGACTTTGTATTCTGCTACATCGTACAGACCTGCTTAAGCGATTTGTACGTCTCATAGATGTTGCTGGCTATGCCGGGGGCGACACTCTATATGAAGATCTTCTTGTAAAACTGCTTCCGAATAGGAAGGATGTAGATCAGTGGTTTCATGAGGTTTATTCTGATTTGATTCGAGTGATTTATGCGGATAGCAAAGAAAGCGCGTCTACGTTTCTAAAAAAATATTGTGATCAGTGGTACCCGGCTTTCAAGCAAGCCCCTTGGCACGACACTCACCTTCAGGGAGAAGAAGGTAATTATGTAGGCTACTGGGCCATCGAAGCCGGTGCAATCGCTTTTTTATATGGGATAGATGATAGCAAGATAGATCATATGGTCTACCCCAAAGATCTGGTCGAGTACGCAAGAAATTACCAAGATACTAATGACACTCAAGTCAACCGCGTTGTCGCTGGCGACCCCTGCAGCAAAACAGGCTACTGGTTCACCCCCGCACAAGCCAATTCAAGACGTCACTTTCAGCAAGGCGAAGTCATGCCTGGTATTAGCGGCTCGAAATTGGGCGACACGCTATGGTATTGGTCGGGTGAGAATTGAGTCATGCAGGTCGCCAGGTATGAATGACCACGTGGGTGGTACAGCCTTGATCGACAGTGGAGGCGGCGAAGATCGCAGCGCTCCATCAGTAATGCGCTATCCGGTCAACGCCGTCATCGGCTGGAATCCAGGACGGGGCGACACCCTGAAAAAAAACCTGCGCATCGTCAACAAAAACCCGCAACGCTACGCCACGGTACTGATCGACCTGCTGCGCTTCGTATTGCAAGAATGCCGAATTAAAACCAGCCCGCAAGAACTGCTCAAACAGGTATTCAACGCGGTAAACCTGACGGCTGAACTGGACGAAATCATCACAGGGGTAAAAGGCTGCTCGACCATTTACTGCCTGACCAATGCCATCGTGTTCAACTTGCATAACGGACATGCCGAGAGCATGGACGCACGCATTCAAAATGCTCAAGCAGCGCGCTTGCGATTTCCGCAATCAAGAGCGTTTTCGCAATACCATCTATTTCATTTTGGCGGCTTGGATTTGTATCCAGAGCGCCTTAAAAAACGTGGGATCCACCAGATACGATGAAGCCCCTCGGTGGGCCATGACGATCATGGTGGATGGTCAGGCGGTTGTCGTAGGCATCGCTAATACCGATTAACGTTGCATCGCCGCTGCGTGCATCCATACGAAAGCGACAGAAGTGCGGCGCATCGCCGGCCTGCGTGAGGACAAATTAGTTGGACTTCCACCCAGGTCTTAGTTGAGGTTTAGAGCTTGGCCGAAGTGGATATCTCCGTAACTAGTTATACAAATTATCCAGTCTAGATTTTCAGGGAATACATAGCTATTCTGAGGGATTTCAGCCAAGGCGCCAAGATAAAGTCCTAGTTCAATGGTATCCACTAGATAAGCCTCGTCAAGAAGTGAATCCCCGAGAACGATTGCTGTGCTATTATTTAGGTCACTGATGAGGGAGGATAAATTATTGATTGCGATATTAATATCCCCTACTGACATGGTCAGGTGTTTCTTAAATTTTGACCAGTCAGGCGTTGAGCCGTTGAATGGGATAGCCTGGTTAAGTGACTTAGTATAGTAATCATGTAGCTTTCTGTCCAACTTATAATGCTGTATGGAGTTCTGCGAAAAAAAATACTGTAGGTCGTCATCAAAATAACTCATTTTATAAATACCCGGGTAATTTTTAAGAAAGTTTTGATGGAGCCTTCAAATGTAAAGTGTAGGTCCTTTGTTTTCCAGATCATACATTTATAGGGGCACCGCTCCTTTCGTCATGCTCTAAGCGGTAGCCGGTTTTACCATCTATAGTTTGCATTCCTGTTGGCGTGCCTGCGGTGCTACCACATTTTGCCATTGTCGGTTTTCCGGCTAAAGCCCCATTCAAGTCTAGACACTTCAGCGCTTGGTTTCTCGCCGACTCAAAATACTCAGAGTGGATATTATCATTTGCTGGACTGGTGTATTTTGAATACCTAGTGTCTCGTTTTTACCAGGGCAATTACCTTTAATAACCGCCAACCCTAACGGATCCAACCACCCCGTAGGGTAAGGCACATACCGATACCCATTCCCCCCTGCCAGCTAGATCGGGTCAGGCGTCAAATACCGTGCGCTGGTGGGATTGTAGTAGGGTGCCGGTTTTAATGCAGCCTCGTTTCCGCATCGAAGTACTGCCCTGAAAGCGCAGCGGGGTGTCGATCTCGGTGATTTCCAGCTTGGCGACGCTACCCTAAGACTTGATTCCTGATCTGCTAACCCACGCGCAGTCGCCACCCTTTTCGTTTAGCCGGGCGAGCCGCCTCACAACGCCTCGCTCGTTGGAATCCCAGCACACTTCCCATTACACTAGCGGCCTTTATCAGACAACCGGAAGTCAGATACCCGTGCTCAAGGCCCTCGCTGTTATTACCCTCGCCGCCACGCCCTTTCTTGCCTTCGCCGCTGACCTTGCGGGCGTCTGGCAGGGCACGCTGGGTAAATCCACTGTCACCGCCTGTTTCAACCGCGCCGATGGCGAGCATGGCAGTTACTACTACCAACGTATCCTCAAGCCGATTCAACTGACCCAAGCCAGCAAAAACGCGCCGTGGGTGGAAGAAGGCAACACCGGTTTCTGGGCATTGCAAAAACCTCAGGGTGATACGCTCTCAGGCGGTTGGAGTAAAACCAAGGGCGGCAAGCCACTGCCACTCAGCTTGCAGCGCATCAGCGCGGACGGCTGCGGCAGCGATGCTTACAACTCGCCTATGGAAGCCGCGCCTCTGCCGATCAAGGCCGAGAAGAAAAGCTTCGAAAACCACTCGTATCTACTCAAGACCCAAGGCGCTCAGGTCACAATCAAGTTAGAAGGTGACGGCCCGGCGATTCAGAAGATTAACCAGCAACTCGCCGCCCTGGCTGCCAACGACGAGGATCAGGACTACTACTTCGAGGAGCGCCGTGAATACCTGGGTAGAAATGGCTCAGCGTATACCAGCGACATCGACGTTAGGCCGGTGTATTGGTCATCGAAATTCATCACCGTCAAGTTCTACCGCTGGGCGGCGGGCTACGGGGCCAGCGGCATCAGTTGGGGCCTGCATTCCTGGAACCTGCAAACCGGCGAAAGCGTTGACCCGTGGACATGGCTCGGCGGACGCCAGGAGTGGTACGACGCTTACTCCGGCCATGTGGAGTTACCGGCCACATTCAGTGTCTGGCTGGCCAAGCAAACCGACACCGATGAAGGCTGCCCGGCGATCACCAGCTATTCAACCTTTCACCTGAGCTTCAACACTCAAGGCCTGCAACTCTCAACCCGTCCCACAGGAGACGGCTGCGACAACGACTTGTCCTTCACTTGGGAGCAATTGGAACCAGTGCTGACCGAACAAGGCAAAGCCGCTTTACCCAGCTTGAAGCTGCCCTGAACAGCGGGCTTTGCCGCATTACAAAAATCCCACACTCTCTTTGCCACCGTCAACATCGGCATCGCTGTTACCAACGCTCCCATAACCGTACTCATAACCGGAGTGAGGGTAATTGGCGCGCGGGTCGAGTAATCCAATGCTCATCAGAAACGTCCTGCTTTAAAAACAGTGAGTGTCGTTATCCACGGTAATACCCTGATTGCGAAGCCGTTCCACATTTGAGGACGCGGCTTCGTGCCCTCCTTTTTCGGCTTCCTCATAACAGGCCATCGCTCTAGGTAGATCGTTCGGGACAATGGCGCCGACTTCATAGGTGCTTCCCAACTGGATCAGCGCTGAAGGAGCACCTGAACGTGCCGCAGTTAGAAGAGCATCCAGCGATTTCTCGGGGTTCAAACACGCTCGCGTCTCCTCGCTCTCCCCCTCATTACAGTAGAAGTCGGCCAATGCCAAACCTGCCTCAGGAACACTCTTGGAAGCATCGATAAGCAGCCCAAGAATCTTCGTGTTTTCGAGACGGGGTGCCTGGCCAGACAAGCTGATTGCCGCCGCAGCAAATGCGGCCTCTGCAGAACCTTGCTCTGCACCGTCCAGATAGCTGTCGAATGCCGATAGGTAGAGTTGAGCTGATGACTCAGACTGGGTTTCCATGGCCAACTGATTAAACAGTTCCCCACGCTTAAAGGCTCTTGCTGCCAACGAAAGCTTACCGCTCGGGTCTTGAGCATCGAGCACTTTTTCGAGTGACCAGTTTTCAATGTGATACAACATCCAGCAATCTCTATGATTGAAGGTGAGTATCTTCAAAAACTTGCCTTTGTTGTCACGTATATAAACTTGATTCGGCAATTGAACCGTCACGTTCAGGTTTGGCTTTTGAGCGTTTTCGAATGCCGGTGGTAAAAGGTTTAAGGCATCAAGTGTTTCCAACGATCTCGTCACCATACGATAAGCTGATCCTCTCTGATCAACAGTCTGCTGGACCACCGGGGAGGCGGTGAAGGCCCTCTGTACTTCCGGGTTCGTAGAGAACTCTTTGATAAACTCGACAAAGTCATGTGTCGGGCATTCCACAGCAAAAGCGTCTGGGCTCGTCCCTAGAATGAACAGGATTAAAAATTTAAAACCATAACTTTTCATTCGTTCGTTGCCTTTCATTGCAAACTTGATCATTTGGAAAATACAAAAAAACTTCGATTTAAACTTACCAGGCAACGTATTAATCAACGCCGGATGCATCAAACTCTCCAATTTGTCCTGATCCACCCCCGCAGCCATATCGCATTAAATACGCAGCGGTTACGGCGCCCGTTCCAACACCCTTTTAGGTATTAGTCTCTCTTTTCCAGCCTCTCTCATCAACGCAGCATAGTCTTTATAGTAACTAATTGCTTTGACCTTATCAGTCCCCCACAAAACATCTGCTATGTTTAGTTTCAATACTACCCTGTGAGGTGAAACGCTTTCCACCTCACTTAAAATCATATAAGCGAGCTCAAAATCCCCGGATTCGCCCAAGGCAAACCCCAAATCGTTATAGACAGTAACATTTGAATCAACGATCGGTGAATCCTTAGATAACTGTTTTACTCTTTCATGATTTAAATACGCCCTAACGGCTTTGTAATCATCGTTCTTTAATCTAGCCATAACGATCGCATGGGCCAATTTAAGCGAGTCTGCTGTTTTTCCTGCTTCCAGTTCAAGCAGTTTTTTGCCAACAATATTGCGCGCAACATACCACGCATAGCTATACTCACCGCCCTCAAGGCCTCCTTCGTAATCCGAAAAAAACTGAACTAAGGCCAATTCTTTATTGAGCGAACCCAAAGAACTCCCAGTATATATATATGTCTCATACTGTGTCCCCTTCAAACCAATGCCTGCGTGAGAAACTGACCAAAAGCATGTGAACAGAAAGTAGCGAGCCTTACCATCAACTACGTAAGCATCACTTATCTCAGCCACACCGCCTTCAGGTTCACAAACGTCAGGAACACTATAATTTTGGCCAGCACTGTTTGTAAGCGTCCCCTTCAACACATCGTACCCGCTGGCACTTTCAGTGGTAAACTCGACCTGGGAAGCGCCATTAAAATCAGGTTTAAGTTTAAAAGTCCTGGTTTCCGCATGTACCGCGAAGGGCCATAACACCAAAAAAGCGATCACAATTTCTTTCATCACCCAAGCTCCGCCTTTACCATATAACGCTAACTATTAAAGGTTCAATCCTACATTTAAGGAAGGTCTGAAACAGGCATCGATATTTGATGCCCTCTCGGCCTGAGAGTTAAAAGAAACCCGCCCTATCAGATAATCTGATATTTCTAGCGTTTAACTCATCCAGTTGACCTCCTACATAATAGAAGTCAGTACCCTATGAGAACCAGTGGCGCCTTGCTCCGCATAAATCCCGTGATGTGGGGCGTTATACCATTCAACGGCGGCAAAGCCAGAAGCATGGCTTCAACAAAAGACATATAAATTCCTCTTCAACCAAGCGTCAAAGTGAATAGTCTTGGACTTCGTCTAGAAACCAGCAACTGCTCAATTCAAATATATAAAGAACTTGATAATCCGTATCAGGCTTTTCCAGCTTTACCGTGGCTTTTTGTTGGTCATTCTCAATGACCTCAAGCGTTAGGCCACGCTCTTTACGCACGTTTCTTTCAGGGACGACTGGAAAGAATACTTTCTCCTTGGCAACCCGCTGAGTCTCCTGCTCAGGCTCTGGTTCAGCATCTACTGTCACCCGTTTTGTGAGAGGATAATTCGTGAACTGCTTTTGAATAGCTACGTCTTCTGTAAAGACGTCCACGAACTTGAAAATATCCTGCGAGGGGCATAAAGCTTGCCCACTGCCAGCCGCATTAGCGCTCATGGCGAAGACACTCAGTACAGAAATCACCGCGAAAAATCGGAAAGCCGAATTAGTCTTCATAAAAAATCCTTATTTACTCGGAAAACAAAAAAGTCATTGGTTCTCAGGCGGCGCATTCGCCAACGCCTGATCCATCAATTTACCTGAGCAGTTGAAGATGTTCAGGAAGGTTGTCAGTCCCGGAATTATTGCTCAAGATTACACCGAATCAAGCCAACGATCGCAGCGTCAATACCTGATCAGGCTGTTGAGAGGAAACGAAATTATGCGCTAGCTCTCCTATGAAGTTCAAGCGCTTGACCACCCCGAAGACAGCGTTTCGGAATTTCAATTCAACATCCATCTACATCTTCGCACAACACCCACCCTTTTATCTCTTTCCCTTTTGCGTTTTTATAAACTATATAGTTCCATCCCGCCGATACGGCTTCCTGACCTACCCTGTCTCCTTTTATTAGATACATTTTTGTTTTATAAGCTATGGCCATGGAGGAGTAGAGATATGTCTTCCTGATTACCTCCAGCTTGACGGGCCTACCTTGCAACCATTTAAGATACTTTTCTGATGCCAGTTTAGCAACTACATCACTTCGACTTTTGTAGGGGTATGTATAAAGAGGTTTATCGGAATCCTCACCGCGCAACACTACATCCGCGCCGCTTCCAAAAAATGCCGTTATCCTACTGTCTAATGCGTAACCACCTGCGACTTTATGAAAAGCGATGACACTAAAATATTCGCTTCCATAGCTGACTCCGGTAAAAGCCCGAATGGGAGCGCTATGAATGACAAATACATCCTCGTGATCATCACCCCTGTTTCCAACGAAAGCATCTTTAACTTTACCGGGGTCAGCAACGTACGGGAGCCTGGCTACAAATTTCTTCATGCTGCTATTGCAGTCCAAGAAGCTAATACCTAACCCCATTTCAGGGTTTGGTTTTCCCTCATCCTCAAGCACTGGAGTTGATTCAAATACCAGCAGTCCACCGTCCACTATAAGCGGCGGATACGGAGCATCTTTATCCGCTTCACACGAATAAGCATCAGGTACGCCGAAAAACATCAACAACGTCAAATGTATGTATAGTGTGCGGCGTTGAAATATACTCATCCTGCATGCCCTCCGAACTCATTATCATCAATTGAATTGATTTCCTCACTGACCATTTTTACGCTTGTGCAGGTGGTCTGGACCTGTCTCAATTTTCGCGATCACCTTTCTAACTTTTAAATCTATTCCTAGAGACGAGCGGCCAATGGCGGTCGTAGACGCTGACCAGACGGCAGAGGCGTCGTAGCAGTAATGGATCGCGTACCATCGGCCATAGCAGGCGGCCCGCGGTGTGACTCAAGCATACTATGAAAAGTTCGCGGCCATCCCAGGCGGCATCCTGCTCGATCAGACCATTGCTGTGAAAGTCGACGCGATATCGCTTGCAACGCTCGCTTTCGATTTCGCTGAGTAGCAGGCAGACATTTCGTAGCGGGCGATGCAACCCCGCTCATCAGGTTCGGCGGTGACTTTGCCGCAGGTGCTGAGGGTGAACGCGTGCATGCGTACTGCCGGGCAGGTCAATTTGCACCAAGCGGTCGACTATGCATTTTGATAGCTGTACTTTTCATTCTATTTGGGAGCACATGCTCGGCGACTCCAGTGGGATTTTTTTGCTGATGATGGTTATAATTTTTCTAAGTCTAGCGTACATCCGTCGTGACGAATTCTATCTAATAAAGTTTCCAAGGTTATAACAGGCCTCCCAATATTATGAGAGAGATAATCACGTCGTAGCAGCCTAAAAAGCGCTCCTATGATGATTTTTTCAGAAGCTAATGTTTTTATTAGATCACATCCACCCTCTGACATGAATGGGTAGTCTTTGCGCATGGAGTAATAGCCGCTTATGTTGTACGCCAGTGATTCAGCATCGGTATACGATTGTCTTAGTGAGTCTAAATACTTTATAAAAGAATTTGCCAGTATTTCATTAGCATCATTGTATGACTTCAAATACTCGCAAAGATCTCGCCAATTTCTGATGTGTAAATGCTCTCCCCAGTCAGGGTCAGGTGAAAAATAGTGCCCGATGCCTTTAAAAAAATCTGGTACTTCCGAGTTTTCCAGCGCAATTTCAAATTTGTATTTCATTGAGGTTCTCCCATTTTCAAATCAGTTAACAACATTTTTATGACGTTGCATGCTGAACACGCTATAAATCTATACTTTTAAAACGTAGATTGTAAAGAAGTGGAGGCTTCTTTTACAATTAAAAAATTTGCCCCTTGCCCTCTTGATACGGATTTTGTTTTGTATCTAGTTGGATAGCGCGATCTCGACAAGATAAGTCAGCATGTTTTCATATTTTGTTTTTTGCCAGCTTTCAGTTTCATGGTCGAAAAAATAAACGCTTGGCAAACATTGGTTTTCTTTGACTTTAAATCCGTAATAGTCACCAACGCCACTCTCAGAAAATATGATATGGTTTTCTCTTCGTTTTGACGCAACCCTATTTATTTCTAGAATATTAAAACTGCTGTCTTTATCTAACGAGTAGACGATGCCAAATGCAAAATATCCGCCACCATATAGCGTCACAAACTGGACGTATTCAGTAGGCAGCGTTGCATTTAGCTCCTTTTGAGCGCACGTTATACTTTGTTCGTTTGCAAGGCTGTCTGGATCCAACCCAAACCATACTGGGTTTGTCAGCTTTTTTTCATTTACAAGCTCTTCAAATTCGTGGAAGTTCATTTCCTGTGGCCTTTGTTGTCTGTTGTCAAATCCATTCTAGCGGCTTTTTATATGCGCCCTGTTCTCTCGCACGATACCACCAGTGAAGATCTCGGTCCTGCTGCCTCATTTCCAGAGTGCCCCTGATTGAGCTTGCCAAGGTGAAGTGGTTTGTTACCGCGCTGCTTCGCTGGCAATATTTCACGAACTGCTGATCCTGGCATTTAATCCATGGGATGAAGGTCAAGACTTCCAAGTCCACTCGGAGGATAGCCAAGGAGTGCTTGTGTCAGATTTGGTGACGGGGTCATCTATGGACGGAGGCATTTAGCATGCTTGCCTTGCACAAGTCGAGCCCAGCCCCAACGGATCCCACACAGTCGGGTTATGCACGTACTGGTAACTGCTCAACTCGCCCGCGAGCTTGATAGGGTCGGGCGTCAATCTCGCTGATGTCGAGGGTGACGAGGTTGCCGTAGGCACGGTATTTGGCAGACCACATAATCTCGCCGCTTTAATCAATGAGTTCTTAGGCATGTCATAAGTAACTATGGGGCCGTATTTTGTTTTAGGTATTGAGGCTGAAGCTGTTCAGAACCCGTATATTCGTCATGCTGGTTGAACCAATTTTTTACGGGATATCCAAGTGTACATGCACTCAAAAAAAACCATCAAGACTCGGCTGTAAATCTGTTGGTAAATTTTTGTATTGGATCAGTTTTAGCTGTCTTTTTTAGTGTTGTAGGTTCGCAGCATTTCCTCTGAACCGTCCCAGTTTGGGGGCGTGTGCCAGTTTTGTTTCTTTTTTCCAATTGCCACACCCATGCATGTATTTTTTTCATCATAAAAAACTCGACCGTCCCAATGGGTGCTTTCAATGAAGCGCATTGACACTACCGAGTCAGCAACCATACCTGAAAGCGCTTTTATAAGATCTTCAAATCCTCGCGTTTCCGATGACGTTGCGCCTGCAATTTCTTTTATGATAGCAAGCTCTTTTTTATACGTATTACTGGATTTTCGTATAATGTAGTCGTTTTTGAAATTGAAAATTTCTTCCGTTAAGTTTGTTAATGACCGGGCCGACTTTATTTCGTCGTTTGAGAGGTGAAGGTTCTGCTTTAAAAAGTCTAATGTATCCACCGTTTAAACACCTTTTATTGCCGCTACAGAATTATCCAAGAGAACGTCGTGCTCCCTCCCAATACGATTTTTCGAATACTGCCATGACCACGTGTCAACTTCTTAGGTGCGCCAATCTTGACCCTCCTAATAAGCCCGGCCTCTTCCGCAAATTGTTTGGCGATATCAGTGATCATGAATCCGAAGTATAGGGACTATCTCCCGAATGTCCTCCATGATCGTGATCGTCAGACTTACTATGCCATCAATTTTCCACGGGTGTTACCCTTCCGGAAAATGCTTCATTTTCAGCAGGATGGCCACCATTAACTCCGCGCTCCAGATATCCTTCCTCTGGAGCGCCTAGGGACGAGGAAAATTCTCGTAATCCGTCTTGCGAGATTGGTTTGATTGGCTCTTATCAGGCCTACCGCATGGTTCTCCACTTCCCCCCCTCGGGTTAGTCCCGTACTGGTTTGTCTTATTCGTAGCGTGCGGTGCTCCAGCTCTGATGCTCGGTGATCAGGCGATCCTGCAGGTCGTATTCGTAAGCGAGCGGCCAGTCGACGTTAACCAGACGGCCAAGGGCGTCATAGCTGTAGTGAATTTCCTCGCCATCGGCCAGGGTTTTGACCAGCAATCGGCCTGCGGCGTCGCGTTGCTACTCAGTGACCAGTTCACTGCCGTCGTCGCCGAATTCGCTTTCCTTCAGTAACTGGCCGTTGAGGTCGTACTCGTAAGCGGTACTGCGACCGTCGAAGCCGGTTTCTCGCTGGATCAGGCCGTTGCTGTAGTAGTCGAGGAGATAGTGCTCGCCGCGCCCGTTTTCGATCTCGGTGAGCAGTTGGCTGCCATCAGGGTAACGTCGTCGCCCAAATTGATCAGCGCAAGATGATTAGCTCCTACTGACTCACCAAGTCGTAGCCTTCGAGCAACAAACAATTAGTTCATGGTTTCCAAAAATTAAGATTTTCCAAATGGCGCTCAATGTCATCCATATCATCCGCGCCGCGTGTGGAGTCAAAGTTTCTGCTGAGAATTGTTCTAGCTTGGGCAAGTCGTTGAGTTACTTTTTCTTTATCGATAAAGTCTGTTGTAGCTTTTTGATATTCTTCAACTGGTTTATCACTGTAATAACTTCCCATTTTATGCAACGAGATCAAGACAAGCTCGATATCTGCAAGTATTTGCAGGGCATCCTCTCCTGTAAGTACTATTTCCTTATTGCTTTCTAACATTGTTTTCTCCGAGTGAAAGTTACGATTTCAAGTTTTAAGCTTTAAGCTTTAAGCTTTAAGCTTTAAGCTTTAAGCTTTAAGCTTTAAGCTTTAAGCTTTAAGTTTCCTTTTATCGTAAACTCATACTTCCCATATCTAGGGTTTTTCACCCATTCTAGTTGAAAAATAGGTACATCAGTTTCAATATAATCTCTGCCACGGCCTCTACCAATTTGGTATTTCTCCTCAGCGTCAAGTTAGCTTAATGGTTTCTTACTGGTAAGCTCAACGTAGACGCGATTGTTATCCTGAGCATGAATCAAACCATCATTTTCGATACCTGTTGAACCTTTTCTATTACTATAATGCCGGACATGAGTTCTACGTTCTACACTTGATATGGAAGCAGGTGCTGCCGGTTCGCCTTCATTGGCTTTTGCTTTTTCTGTAGGGCTTCCGGCATCTCCTTTAGGTTTTGTACTCGGACAATCACTATTCAACCCCAACGGATCCACCCACCCCGTAGGGTTGGGTAAATACTGGTAGTTGTTCAAACCACCCGCCAGCTTGATCGGGTCCGGGGTCAAAAACCGTCCAGTGCCCGGATTGTAATAGCGATGGCGGTTGTAGTGTAAGCACGTTTCCGCATCGAAGTACTGACCCTGAAAGCGCAGCAGGTTGTCGATCTCGGCGATATCGAGGGTGGCGACGTTACCGTATCCGCGGTATTTCGTCGGCCACATGATCTCGCCGCTGAACGGCGTCCACAACGGATCCGCTGGTCCAGGTCCTTTTCCCTCACCTCATCCCAGCAGTCGGCCGAACGCTGTTGGCCGGCGAAGGCCATCGATCTCAATCCGGCAAAGGCAGCCCAAAGAATGGCAGGCAAAAAAACCACCGGCCCCAGGATGATTGGCCCGCCATCCTCCGGTACCGGGATCAGCAGCACCTGCGCGGCCAGGCCTGCCATCGCCTGCAGGGCGAGTGCGCCAATACACAGCCACACCTGAGGCGGCCGGGGCGCTGCGCAACCGGAGGCACTTGATCCAGTCTGACCGGCATGACTACCGTGCATTTGCTTGCGGCATGGACGAAATTAACAGGCATCCGCATGCGCAGCGATTGCCGCGAATGGCAACCGGGATACCGTTGTCCTTGAACGCCGCGTGCCCTTCGGCAACGAACGTCGGGCCCATGTCCAGGCCGCGGCAAAAAACCGGATCGTTAAGCCGTGCCACCCCGATGCCGCCGAATTTCATGACCCCGGAACCCGAAAGCACCTGGCCGCCTCCACTGTGTGTATCACCCGATGCGGATGATGTTTTTCATGGTGTGTCTCTCTTCATGCAGAAATAAAAGTTGATCGAATCCGGCCGAAATCACAAAAGCCGGAGATGTAACAGTGCTTCGCACAAATAGCGCAGCGTAGGAAAAGTCCTTCAGAAATCACGCCCGGCATTCCTTCAGGAGTTTTTAGGCTTCATTGAAAATCGCCTATCGGTAGCGCTTGCTCGCGTGCGCCCGGAACCAGACTTTATCTAAATTTACGGCATTTATTGACCGCCATTTTTTGCAGCTTTTCCTCCGTTAGCCGACTCAATAAAAACGGGTCTCTTGAGCGTATTACATCTAGATATACAGGCTTATCCGGCTGAGCTTTGTTAAATACAAGGAAGGCCAGCTTCTGTTTGAAGTAATAACAGCCCGACGACGCTTTAATGTATTTCTCGGGCTTTGCATCCGAGAGAGCATCCATGGAAGCATATCGGTCATACACCTCAATCTTGCCGATTTTTCCTAGAAGAAAGTCTCCGCTGGTTTTATTGCTGATCATTGGCCACGTGTCGAATCCGTAGACAGATCCTTGCCATTCATTCGAGTAATGTTGAGCTGTTTCCTGGAAGTCCTCGACAATTTTGCCATTGAGGCCGCACATACCTGCGAGCACTCCGGCCCCATTAGTGGAGTTTCTGGCTTCCGCATATGCACAGTCGATGTACGCCCCCTCCCCTGCATGCGCTTTTAAAGTGTAGTAATAGCTATCGCTACCCAAAACGTAGAGCGCGGGCGCGTTACTGATCAGCCCGTCCGTCGTCCAGAGACCGTCTTGGTCACCAATAATGTTCGGGTACTTATACTCATGACCATCCACACGCGCTGTTAAGATCGAATCATCGGCGTTGGATGATAAGGAAAAATCCGCACTTAGCCCGGTAGACATTGACAAACACATGAACGTCAGAATCGTACGCTCGATTTTCATAGTAGCCTCCCCGACAGCCTTGATGACTGCTGTAGTATTTTTTCAAAGCGTTCTGCATAGGAAGCAATGAATTCTGATTTATCCATCTTATTAGGGGTTGTCTGAAAAGTCAGCCCGCAAGCATCTTTCGATGCAGGCCAGTGTGACCATGGCTTTAAAGCTGCTGGCCAGTTTGTCGTAACGCGTAAACATCCAACGTTTTTCCTTAAGCCAGATGAACAGCCGCTCAATAACGTTGCGTTTTCTGTACTGAGTACCGTCAAACAGCCGAGCCAGGCCAGGTCGAGGCTTGCGGTGCATCTTGCAGAGAGGGATCACCGGCTGCATGCCGTAGCGATCGCATTACTGACGCAACATCTGGCTGTCATAGCCCTTATCGGTAAGCACATAACGGCAACGCTTGATGAACTGGCCGGTGCCGACCTTGACGTGCTGGTTCGCACACAGGGAGAGGTGATCGTCAGCCCTTGCTAGACTTTGTCGTCGGCGTAAACGGTATGGTGCTCTTCGGCCTTGAATTCGCTGTAGCTGTTCTGCTCGACGGTATCGTGGCGCAATTTGCCGACGCGGATCTTCTGGTAGTGGTCGACGTTCTCATCCCAATCCCGCTGGGCATACAGGAAGATTGGCTTCTTGTCCTTTTTATCGTCGATGCGCAGTTCGTTGTAACCACCGCCACCGGGGGATTTGGGGGTTTGAAGGTGCTGCGGTTTTTGTTCGCCGGCAGGTTCGTACGGAACAACGTTTTCCTTGTGGTATAGGCAGCCCGTGATCAGGGGCTGATCGGGGTCGCCCTCCAGAAAAGTCACCAGCACTTCCATGCCGATGCGCGGAATGGCGATGCCGCCGTACATTGCCCCCGCCCAAGCGGAGGTGACCCGCAGCCAGCAACTGGCCTTGTCATCGGCCGAGCCTTCTCGGTCCCAGTTGAACTGCACCTTGACGCGGTCGTACTGATCGCAGTGGATCTCTTCGCCTTACGTGTTTTTTGGTTGTTCCTTTACGGTTGATGGTTCTGAAAAAAATACAAATTTGAATATGAGTTTTTAATGTTGCTTAATATATCCATCTGCTCATATTTTTTTAGCTCTAATTCGACGTATTCTAGGTTTGTGTAATTTGGGTATTTCTCTGGATATTCGCATGCGTAATTATAAAGTCGCCACGCGTCGAAGCCATCGGCTCTTTCTTCTGGACCGAAATCGAAATCCACGCAGTGATCTGGGAATTCGAACATGCAGCCATAACCATGTAGTTGATAGCTAACTCCCTCAGATATTTCTCCTCTTTGGTGGATTTTATTATCTTTCCATAATTGATGCAGTGATCTTGAGCCGAATTTTCTTTCACATAGTTCTAACGAGAATTTTACTTCAGCTAAGAAGTCGGAAATCAATAATAAAAGATCATTGTCACTCATCTTCTAGGTCGCTCCAACCTGTCATTTGCAAAATTTTTTTCGGATTCCAATACGTTCTCAACTAGGATGAGTCACATACTGACAGCTGTTCAACCCACCCGCCAGTTTGGTCGTATTCGGGATCAAGAACCGCGCAGTGCCCGGATTGTAATAGCGATGCCGGTTGTAATGTAAGCCCGTTTCCGCATCGAAGTACTGTATCCGTGCTGCGAACCCCACCTAGCAAAAAAAGAGGATCTGGTTTAGCGAAGCATCTCCAGAGAGCAGTTCCACAGCAGCAGGGCTTCGTAATCTTCTACCGATGCAGGATGTGGCAAAGCTCAAGTACGTGGCGCAGCCCCTTATAAGGCTCTTGGCAGCTCAGTTTGGCGGCCTAGACCAGGCTGTGATCTGGGCGCTGGAGGTGGCGCCTTTGGGCGTATCGCTGAACAGCCACGCTTTTCGTCCAATGGCAAACGGTCTGATTGCTCGTTCGGCAGCGTTGTTGTCGATGTCTGCTCGGACTTGCGTCCGAACAGAAGGTCGCGCAGTAACTTGATCTGTTCTTTGTGATCGACGATATGACCCTTATCAACCGTGTGCTCAATCAATAATTGCGCAAGCAGTTGCTTGAGCAATGCAAGGTCATCATGAAGATCTTCGTGCATGGAAATCATGCTTGGATTATAAAGGCGACGAATCTTGGTGTTAAAACCTGATGAGGACGGCTGCGCCAGAGATAAAATCCACCCAGTAACCAGTGCAGTTCCCGGACCGTCAGCACGATGGCGTCGTCCGTATAATCGGGAGATGTTGAAACGCAGACTCCATGCGCTTGAGACAAAGGCAGAAGCCGTTGCGCACCCAGTACAAGATGCTTACCTGGTTACGAAGGCGATTCAGAATAACAAAAAGCACGGGGTCGAACACAGCGATCTTTATGTCCAATTCGACCAGCACAGCAAGGCCGTCGATGGACTTTCGGAAGTCGATGAGTTTGGGATAGAGGTAGACTTTTTCGACTTTGGCGTCGGGTCGCATTATGAGGTACTGGCTCCTAAAAAGAGTCGGGAGCACAGCATCGAACGTCAATGGCTGGTCTGGAATGTGTAGTTCATGAGGCGCTTGCCAAGCATTTGGGGGCACCCCGGTAATAATTAGTTAGCCCGAGCTCTCTAAACCCTCATAAAAATATATCTATATTTGTCCCGTTGATTAAGAGCGCCTTCAAATGAACTTTAAGATTTCGTGTGATGATGTATTAAATAATACGACAAGCTCAGGACCATTCAATTATTGCTCGGTCTGGTCTAAACAGAGGTAATATGACTTTAGTCTCGCAAGTGGAGATGGCTTCTATATTTTGGTTTATGAACTCAATTTCAGAAAATGGGTTTGTCTCACTGAAAACAACCAGCCACAGCAACGATTCGGTATTGCTATCAACTACTGATATGAATCCATCTCCTCCATACCCGTGACACTCGCCTCCACAAATTAAAAGATTGTTTACTTTTTTGCTGATAAGAACACTCAGTCCCTCACAGCCCGCATGCTGAGGCACAAAATCTAGTGCGGGTAGCCATCTCTTTTCTTCTAGTTTTGATGAGTTAGAGTAGAGTTCAAAAAAGCAGTAAAAACCATGCCCTGTGCTTAATGAATTTTCTCTCGGGTATTGTTCATTTTTATAGTGGAGTTGAACGAATTCAGCATCATTTTCGTATGGCATTTACTAGGTCCTCGTCGGTTTTATCAAAGCAAGGCTATTCAAACTTGCAGGAGCACTGCTCTCCGTCACTAAGATTATTTGCGTGCGGCGACGCCTGTCTATTTTTTTCTGCCATGTACTATTAGCCTCTCGCATTTTATCGTTAGGGTCAACAACTTGAAGTAGTCGCGTCGAGGCACACGGTCTGTGCGGTTCTCCAGGCTCAGTTTAAATCCTTGATACCCTGATGAACGCCAGCAACCATGGCGCTGCCTTGCCCCTAGGCTGTGAGCCTCACCCAGCTTGGGAGCTACAGTTACACTAGATCCTCAGAGCTGGATTTTAAAACACCGTTAATTCGGGTTATTACGCGCCGTTACTCGACTAGGGATCTTTTGTTGCTTACCCTGTTTAGTCATAATACCAATATAAGAATTATAGTTTTTTTGCGCTGCTTGCTTGTGGCCTTCGGACCAATACGCATCTGCAAGGTTTAGATAAGCGACCACTCTTTCAGGATTATTTTCAATGACAGTCTCAAGCAACCATATTGCATCGCTATTGAAGTTAGCCTGCTCCCAAAAATAGGCTACATCATTAAGCAGTTGCTGATCATCGGTTGAATAACCATACTTATTCAAGTAAAACTCTACGAAGGCTCTCTTCGGGAAATCGGCAAACCTCACTTTTTCTTTATACAGTCGGGACGTAGCATTTTTGAATTCAAGTAAAAACTGCCGCTTGTATTTTTTTCCAAACTCCGTGACAATTATCTTCTTCTCCAAACATTTTTCAGTTACACACGCCTCTGCCAAATCTTGCTTCATCAGTGAATAGCAATAAGGTGCGTCAGTGGGTGCTTTACTTGGTAGCTTTTCAAGAAAAACAAGCACATTCGAATTTAAGTTCACTGCCCTGCAAAAAGGAACCACACCGAAAATATCAGGTATACCTTGCTTATTTTTTCTTAAGTCTATCGAACTTAGTACCTTGCTCGCGTCAATGGACTTCACATCTTCACTTGAACTTATTATCCAAAAGCGGTTTTCTTGTGCAGTGCAGTCACACTCGCAGCTTAGCACATACTCCCCACTTAACATGTTCCATCTCGATGTAGCTATCTCACCACCGCTACAATAATTTTTTTCAACTTGAATAGAACAAAAATCACTATCTGGGTCACAAACAACCCTATTTTTATCAGCCCACGCGGAAGCGGCGAACATAAAAACCACAGCAAATAATGCGTTTCTAGTAATCACAGACGAGCCCTTCGATTGTCAGATGGGAATTCGTGTTCGTAGGCGCAGAGCGCTGGCCACGTAAAATCCATTCGCTTTTATAACAAAAATCTACAGTGGATAATAGAGTTCCATATTATTACTCACTGTACTCATCACTGTAAAACACAGAATCTCCCTGTTGTTTAGGGTTTTCTATTCATACAGGGGATATACCGTCGTTATTATTAAGCTTTATATTTTTAAACTTGGCTATAAGTGCAGCCTCTACAGTCGAAGGACTGTCTTCTAAATAAATAGCATGAACGCTAACTGGCCCCGGATAAGGTATCGCTATCTGAGCAACTGCCAATCCAAAGAACGTGTCATCAGGAGAAAGCATCAGTTATTTTCCAAATGTGCATATGGTGTGTTGCTAATAAACACATTGAACAAATTTTCTTTCCATTCCGGCATTGAAATAGTGAATGCCTTTTTCCCGCGATCAAAGCTGATCCAATAAATACTGACGTTATTTTCACTCTCAAAAGCGCGCATATCCAAAGATTGCACTTCATAAAGAGGAGAACGATAGACAGCTTCTGGGCTTTCCTTATCTATAATCTTTAGATAAGCCATTCCACCAAACATCAAAACCTTTCCAACCGGAACATTCTGAATTTCATAGCGTCCTGAAGGGCTCAGAATAGAAACATCTGCAGCACAACCCAGCATCGTTTTTACACAGTAGTAAACCACGACTGCCAACAATGCCACGATTGACCCTCCCCGCACCAACAACCTTCGCCAGACATCCTTAACCATTACACACACCTTGAACAAAACTGCAAAATGAACCAATATGCCAACCAATCACTAGTTAAGCGGTTTTAGTTTAGGACTTCAGAATACAAATGCCCCTTTCATAAAGCCTCTGACGCAGTCGGCCGGTCACAAATGCGAAGCCGTCGAGCAACCCTCCACATCCGAATTTCGTCCGGCCTGCCCCAAAAGGCGAAAATGCCCGACTACGCTCGGCGAAGCGACGACCAAACTGGCGTAGTGCAGCAAGCGACTTTGGTAGTGATGGTCAAAGAACATATCTGGCTGCCTGGGTATTCATTCGTTTTATGTGCACTTACGCTACTGAGAGCAGGCCCATGGAGAAAGAATTTTATTTGAAGTCCCGAGTGAGCCAGCACCTTTCGAATTTTCCAGCCACCACTATTGCCAGAGCAGTAAGCGCCCCCGTCAAAATGCTATAAGCTACCGCTCTAACAGGGTAAAGTGGCAGCAGATAGACCAATATTAACACAACCATGAAAACAACAATGGACCACTTAAAAAGCGTCTTTGGAATGACAGCGATTATCAGATTCACTAAAATAAATAGATAAAATACCATGTACATGGCAATCCCAATGGAAGCACCCCGAGAGGTCAAGCCACCAAAGATTACTTTGTAGAGAGAAACCCCGTAGTAATTAGCAATGGCATAAATCACGCAGGCAAAAAAATGTATTAGCAAGCCTCGCGCTATTCTGGCAATCATACTTTCAACACCGCACGCTGATCCAGAACTCCTTGCAAAATAGGATGTGGCTTCGCTGTAGAAAAGTCCCATAAGCGATTTATCCGGGCCGTGGGGTATAAAATAAAACTGTTCACCAGCGGAAAAACCCCTAATTTGACCCAAGCATTAGCTATCAAAACGAACGCTTTCGCCAAAGGAAATATGGAGAAAAAATAATGAGCTGAGTTTATTCCATCCAAACGTTTCACTGCTCCACTACTCCCCGACCACGTCATATGAGGTGTTGCTAATAAAAAAATTCAACCAATGCGATTCCCATTCGGGAAACCTGATAACGAACCGCTGGTTCTGCTTATAAAAATCAAGCCACACAATACCAAGGATCATGTCGTCCTCATGACTGCTCATATCGAGCGAGTCACTCGAATATAATGGGGAACGGAACACTGCATTCGAATCTCTCTTGTCCGTTATACGTAGATATGCTAAATCTTTAAATGGCACAAGCAACCCCCTAGCCGACACACTTTCAATAAGATATTCCCCCGTCTCACTCACTACAAAGCTACTGGCTTGACGGTGTTTAAGATTATTTATAGAAGCTACACACACGCCAACGACGGCAATTAATAAAATCAATAAAATTCTTATTTTCTTAGAAACCATTATTCCGCCCCATAAGCGCCGCACCGTATTGCTCGTCCAGCTCCCCACCGCCCAATTGGCTGAAATTCACTGAACCGGAATTGAAATAACCAAACTTCCCTGCCGCGCGCCCCTTACCGTTAAGTCTAACTGGGTAACATCCACGTCCAGACTGCTTAAAAGCAAGCGCTATTTTGGTGCCCGTTTCGGGCAGTGTTTTGGCGTGATTCCAAGCGCCACCCAAGATACGAGCAACATCTACCCTATCCGTAAACTCCGCCATCAGTTTTCTAAAACCTTATAAGGCGTATTACTGACAACAAAATCCAGCCAGTGCTCTCTAGGGTTGGGTAGTGCCAAAGTGAAATGCCTACTTTCCTTATTAAACTGTATAAAAATAATACCTACCGTACTGTGTCCCTCTTCCGTTTGCATATCCAAGGAGATATCAGAGAAAAGCGGTGTTCTATAAATCCTATCGGGATCCCTTAGGTCAGTGAATCGCAAGTAAACAGCATCTCTAGGGGTAAATAGAGAGCTTGCAGGAACCGACTCGATACGATAGTCCCCTGAAGGACTTCTTTTTGAAACATCAGGCACGCGGCTTAAAATACTGCTGACTAGAAAAGCAATTGCAATCGCCAAGCCAGTTATTACTGCCAAAAAATTTACTAAGATCTTATAGGAAGCTTTCATTTAGTAAGAATCTCGATGGACGTTGTGAACACTCTTTCGTATAGTGCGGCTCATATTGCGGCCCGCGAAATGAGTCGCTCTGCCATTAGACGAGCGACTATCGCAACCATACTCATAGTGCCTGTAATTACGCCATAAGCTATTGCGCGCACGGGATTCTCAGGAAGAAAATATAGCAGAACGGTACCCACCATAAGCCCTATAACGAGAAGCTTAACTAAAATTTTTGGAATCCAAAAAATAACAAAATTAGTAAGGATAAAAAAATAAAATGTCAACTCCGCAGTTATACCTACCCCTACACCCCGAGCAGTAAATCCCCCCATGTGCGTCTTATAAAAGTCAACGCCATAATCATGAACGGCGAAATACAACACCCCCACCAAGAGGTAAACTACCCATCCAACAAAAATTTTAAGCATCCTGGCCTCCACGTTTTATAGTTGGCAAGAGCATCGTATATCACAGCAATTCTCAGCCGCTCGTTTGAATATACAGCAAAAACAGCTTTCATGAATGGCGCGGCGTCGGGAGCACTTTAAACCATGCCTACCGCCAGACTGCCGTTTGCGCCGATTGCGTGAGCCCCCTTCAACGAGTAATTGCCCTGTATTGGCAGGTTCAGGTCTTCACCACATTCCGGTACATCCGCATTCTCACGTTCACTTCGCGCCACCGCGTCTTGCATCGCACCAGGTTTTGAAGTTCTGCCGATCAAAACCCTGACACTCGTTCACCTTCGAAATAAATATATAGGGAGCCACCGGCTCATAAGAAAAATAGTAATAGTTTTCGCGATCTTGCCCGTAGACCCAATACGATGAAGAACCTTGATTTATTTTAGACGGCTCAAAGAAAAAAACTGAAGACTCTGCCGGAATAAAGTTAACACTGTCCGTGATCAACATGAAGACATTCGAAAAAAACCTTGTCCACATGAGCACTCCTGCAAATAAAATACAGAGTATCAGTACCCAACTATTAGATCGGGACATCTTTTTATTTCTCACAAAAATATAACGAGGCACGACGCAACGTTGCGGCCTCTAACCATGCTGTTACGTCGCTCGAATACTTTGCCGCCAGTAGGTCAGAAACTTTATAAAAGCGGATCACTTTTTCCAGTAGTTCGGGCGTCAATGCTCCAGCGTGCCAGCGAGTTTTTGTCGCTCGTTCGATCAGTTCACGCAGATGGACTGCCGCGTAATAAAGATCCGTTTTCCAGTCGTCTCCTGGCATCTGCGTATCTGCTTCGTGCATGAACCGGACTGTATCCTGTTCGCCGAACTCAACCGAAAAGCGAACGTCATCATCCGCAAAACTCGGAGGCGGAACAGGAAACTCATTGGGTTCCAGGTAGTGGGCAGAAAGTTTACTTGAGTAGGACATCCATGACCTTCGATTACGATCCTACCCACGGCTATCAGAAAGATGGCATGAAGCAGAAAGGGTAGCGATCCGGGTTAATCGCGCCGAGAATGGCGCGCTTCCAAATAAGTAGTTATGTTAATCACGGTAATCGCTGCTAGCAAGCGTTGGATGAAACATCAAGGAGAAGCCCCTTGATTTTTTGTAGTAAATTTCTTTTGATAGTCACACCACGGTAGCACTTGACTATTTCAGTGATTGATAAATCAAGATCAACCTATTGAAAAATAAAAGTAATCGTTATGGCAGTCATCTATACGAACGGGTAGCTTCCGGCCACTGACCATGCTGGAAAGCGCAAAAGCCCTTCTATGGGAACCACGCCCCCTCGACATCGCCGAGATCGGCAAGCCGCTGCGCTTTCAGGATCAGTACTTCGATGCGGAAACGGGCTTACATTTCAACCGCCATCGCTATTACAATCCCGGCACTGGACGGTTTCTGACGCCCGACCCGATCAAGCTGGCGGTGGGTTGAACAACTACCAGTATGTGCCTAACCCTACGGGGTGGTTGGATCCATTGGGGTTGGAGTTCGTAGGGGCGAGTGGACATGAACCAGCGAATGGGACCAAGGATGCCAGTGCTAAAGCAGCCGTCGGTGAGCGCGAGCCAGAAGCACCAAGTTACAAACCCCCTTATAAACCTTTAAGCGGGCCGAACAAAAAGGCAATAGAAGGTAAAATTGCAAACAGAACGCCGACTCAAGATGAGATGGCTAATTATGACTGGGACAGACGCTTCAGCTTGAGAAGACGGGAAGGTGTTAGAAGTTTTTGGACTGATGAAAGAAATAGGCTCAAGAGAGGCTAACTTGGTACAAGGGATTGGTTACATGCCCCAAAAGAAGACATTCTAAACAAAAAGACTCCAAAATTTGATGGCAAGCCAATAGAGGGGCATCACATGTATAACGCTCTCGACTACCCACAACTGGCCGATAGCAAACTAAATACCTGCCCGACTACAAAAAGTGAACACCTGTATCGCTGGCATGGCGGCAACTTTCAAAATGACACGAAGGGCAAGCCACTTAACCCCCTAGTTCTAGAGGAGTTTTGACATGCCTAAGATAAGCATTTCGTGCAGCAATCCTGTAAAGGATATAGAGGCAACAAAGTTTTTGCACAAAACACTTGGGTGGGCTTTAGGCAGCGCATCAAACATGCTGGCCATGGGTGAGAGGGGTTTTTTTTACACCTGTCAACTTTACCTGAGCGACCACATGGAACATGACAAAAAAATAAGGGCGATAATTGCTTTTTTTCAAAGAAAAAAAATACCATTAACAATAATTGAAATTGATGATGACGAAGATTGGGGATCGGTAGATCCAAGTGATTTGGACGACCTAAAAATAAGTGAAGAGCTTATGCTAAATGAATTAAACAGCTCTGACGTTTAGGGAAATCCTGAAAAAGACTTCCTCATTTGGCAAAATCCCCGCACCCCAATCGCCGTGCTTTTCGATGATGAAGCAAATGACCTTCGCCGATGCCGAGTACGCCGGTAAGCGCAAGCAGACTCGCAAAGAACTGTTCCTGATCGAGATGGATCGGGTCGTACCCTGGAAGGGTTTGATTACCTTGATCGAACCCCAAGGCGGCCGTCCTGCCTATCCGTTGATGGCGATGCTGCGGGTTCACCTCATGCAGAACTGGTTTGGTTACAGCGATCCGGCGATGGAAGAGGCGCTGTGCGAGACGACGATCTTGCGCCAGTTTTCCGGCCTGAGTCTGGAGCGGATTCTGGATGAAACCACCATCCTCAACTTCCGTCGCCTGCTGGAAAAACACGAGTTGGCCGCTGGTATTCTCGGCGTGATCAATGGCTATCTGGGCGACCGTGGCTTGTCGTTGCGACAAGGCACCATCGTCGATGCCACGCTGATTCATGCGCCCAGTTCGACCAAGAACAAAGAAGGCAAGCGCGACCCGGAAATGCACCAGACAAAGAAGGGCAACCAGTATTACTTTGGTGCCAAAGCGCACATTGGGGGCGACGATGAGTCGGGGCTGGTGCACAGCGTGGTGGTCACTGCGGCCAATGTCGCGGACATAACCCAAGTCGACAAACTGCTACACGGTGCTGAGAACGTGGTCTGCGCCGATGCAGGCTATACCGGTGTCGAGAAGCGCGAAGAGCATGCAGGACGCCAAGTCATCTGGCAGGTTGCAGCCCGGCTGCAATACCTACAAAAAACACGGTAAACACAGCGCGCTGTACTAAGCGATGCGCAAGATCGAGAAAGCCAAGGCCCAAGTTCGCGCCAAGGTTGAGCATCCATTTCGGGTGATCAAGCGTCAATTTGGTTATACGAAAGTGCGCTTCCGAGGTTTGGTGAAAAACACTGCTCAGATGGTGACGCTATTCGCCTTGTCGAACCTTTGGATGGCGCGTCGATCTTTGCTCTCCAGCGCAGGAGAGGTGCGTCCGTAATGAGGGAAATAGCTACTGCGGGACGCGTGCAGCGGTAAAAATGGATGAAATAGGCGGCAGACTTGATCGATTTTGAACGGCTACCGTTTTTTGAAAGCGGCTATGGCTCAGCAGTCTAAAAATAGCGGCCTACTTCAGACCATCCCTAAGGTCAACGAAGTAAGCCCAGATGCTCCCGGGCCTCACAGCGGCAAGCATCCAAAGATCTTTAAAAAGAGACAATCTGGAAGGCCTTTGGCGGGGGGCAGTTCTATTTTCTATACACAGAAAAAACTGAGTATCATCTAATTGGTTTCGCTGTTCACTTCGCAGTTGCATCGTTCAGGTTTCAGAACATAACGAACAGCCACTCCCTTTTAACATTTACCCCGTCACGCGGGAAGAGCAAATATTTAGGTGCCATGATGGTAATGTCCAGGATGACACCTTGGGGAACCACTCAATTTTGCATATCCTGAGAACTTTTGAATTATGACTAAAATATGCATTGCGGTTGCATCACCGACTACTGACATTGAAGCAGCAAAATTTTTGCACCAGCGCTTCAAGATGTCACTAATCGGCTCTCAGAGGCGCCTGAGCATGGGTGAAAAAGGGGTTTTCTATACCTGTGGATTGTATGGCAATGACCATATTCAACGTGAAAAAGAAATTCGCGACATCCTCAATTTTTTCCACAAAAAATCGATAGACCTTCTTTTATTGGAGATTGACGACGACCAGGACTGGGGTGATTTGGACATGAACAATCTAAGTGAATATTCCATTCCTTCGGACGCACTATTGAATGTTTTGGACTCTACCGCTGGGCTTTATGAGTAAAGCTTTGCCTGTTGTTCTGCGCGAGAAAATTCACGCCGATCGTGCGGACACAAGAACCTTAAGACGGTAGTTGCTCATAGCGCGCGGTGGCCGATAACGTGCTACAGCCCTGCTAAGCCCGACTCCACACCACATTGCCCATTTGCCTATTCAGTGTGCCAGCCACCTTTCCATCACCAGCGTCAGATCACTTCGTGAAGCTGAAGCCTTCGGCCTTGTAGGTCTTAATACCTTTGGTTGAGCCCGACGCAGCGGGTGGCACTGAGACTAACGCAAAGGCTCTTGCAAGGTCGCATCGTTGCGGCAGGCGGCCAGAGGACGCGCAATGGCCTTAGTGAGGTTGTTCAGACGGTGGGTATCGGCATCGGCGCTAGCGGTGATGCAGCTACAGCCGTAGCCATGATTTCTATTGGTGGGGACCCACTGTTCATCGCTGAATTGTGGCCAATCGCCTTCGGCCTGGTACCCACCCTGACTGGCGATTTCCCAGACGCCGTCACGGTCGGTGAGTGTGGCGTTCGCAGGGGTCGGGTTTTCGAACCACCCGCAGCGGCGCTCGACCTTGTCGGCGGCGTGAACCGGCAAAATGAAACAGGCGAGCGCAACACTAAGCAGGGAAAGCCGCAGCATGGAACGTCCTTGTCTGTAATAATCACATGATCGCTGAGCCCTTGACTGGCCGCGAAAACAAGCCGTGATGATATCGAATGTTGAGCCTTTCCTGTAGCCCGACATTGTTCAGGTGATGGGGATCGTACCGCCGGAAGACTTGGCGACCACGTACGAATATTTCCATTGCTTTGTTAGAACGGTAAACCGGGGTAAAGCCAAGCGGGTTTACTTGGCGTAAAGACCAAGGCGACATCACTGAACAAGTCGACCCGGACGGCAACTCCACTCATTACAACTACGACCCATAAGGCCGCCTGGTGACAATCCCCCACCCCGACGGCAACCGTCAATGCCTATGGAAAGTCGCTTCCTAGCGCTATGAATCAGGTCGTGTCACCCGCTACGAATACGCCGACAACCTGCATCTGGTCATCCGCTGCATCTATCGCGATGGCAGCCAACTGCGCTATCGCAATGACAACACACGCCTGTTGCCCACCGAGATCGAAAACGAGCGTGCGAGCACTACCACCTCCCCACACCACAAGAACTGACCGACTAAAGCGGCGATCTTGTGTTCGTCGAAATCCGGCGGGTATGGCAACCTCGCCAACCTCGACGTAGCCAAAATCGACAACCCCGTTGCGCTTTCAGGATGAGTACTTTGATGCGGAAACAGGCTTACATTACGACCGGCATCGCTATTACAATCCGGGCACTGGACGGTTCTTGACACCGGCCCCGACCAAGCTGGGTGTGGGTTGAGTAGCTACCAGTACGTGCGTGATCCTGCGAGGTGGGTGGATCCGTTGGCGCTAGTATGGGTGACCGTGCAAAGCCATGGAAACGATGCTTCAAGCATCGAGCTCGAGTGGGACCAAACATAGCTGAAAGTGAGAAATCAAGGGTATCTCGAAATTTTAACAATCCTGAAGATGATCGAACGACTCGTGAACAACCTACTTATCTTGGGACAGTTGATCAAGTGGAAGCAAATTTGACGCTATTATCAGGAGTTAAAATTGAGAGATTTGTACCACCTAGAGACTTTTTTCTATCACCCACGGGACCCTGCCATCGAACAGGCATAAAAATGATCACTAACTTTGAAAAAGCTCTAAATAGAAATGAATTCCCAAAGTACTTCAAGGGGACCGGAATTTACTTCACTCCAGATCCAGACTGGGGCGACCAGCTCCACGCAATCAACTGGTCTGGTCTATGTAGCTTTTTAAGAACGCAAAAAAACCCAGACACCTTACTAAAAAATGCTTTTACGAGCTACGTACTGAGCATAGACGGCAGCGAGGAAGACGCCAGCAACCTGTTGGAAAATATCGTTTGCTATTATCATATGAAAAAGAAAATTCCAGTTCTATCTGAAAATAATTTTGATTTGGTTCGCGATCTGGAACCGGAAGGAAAACAGATCATTTCAGAATCCATGAAATTTTTAAAAAAACAAATAAGCAACGTTAGCGATCATCAGAAACTTAAAAACTACAGTTTAAGCATAAACAAACTCGCCAACGATGGTGGACCACAGGACATAGAGAATTTATAGTTAAAAATCTAGAACTCCTCAGTGAGCTGAAGTCATAGCATTGAAACGGTGCTCATGAGCCTGGAGCCTGGTATGCAAAAGTTTGCCTCCCATCATAACCTTTGGGGTGCGCTAATGGGAATGACAACAAAATCATAAAAGAGCCCTCATCCGATCAAGCCATGTTAATACCGGAGAAAAATGAGAGTTTTCTACGTAATAGCAAAGAAAGATTTAGAGCCCACCCTACCGCAGAGTTCTGAATGGCCAAAATTAATAGCCTACTCCTATAAACACAACTTATTTCTCTTAGTAGAAGGAAAAGGTCATGGACTCGCCTCAAACGATATGCCCAAGTCTAAAATCAAAGAATCCAAGTGGCGGGACCTCCTCATTACTTTAGATGCATTAGGGGTCATAGATTTTATAGACAATAATGAATCTTATGACGAAAAACACTTTTTAGAGAAACTTAAAACTTTAATAGGAAGCCCTGAGATGATAGAGCTCTGAAAAATCAGCCGATCAAATTTACGTCTCAAAAACCTCAAGCTACTCGGGAGAATCGGCGATGATACGAGGTGCTGATCAATTAATATCAACACGGTGAAAATTCACATTCTTAGGTAAAGAGGTTACTATCAGGGGATAGCCATAACACGACCTATGAACTGAAGTTACAAGCATTAATGGTCCTGGACGTTTGAGAATGACCGAGCCAGCGGTCAAATGTAATAAATTAAAGGCGACTTTGATGCATATTAAATATTCAATTGTTTTGATTTTTGCATTCACATCCCAAAGCCTGGCGGACAGCGGAGGGCTTGACATAAGGGTGCAAAATGAAAACGCGTTGAGCCTAAAAGACTTTAACGAGAAATATGGCGGCTGGAGTAAGGCCGAATATAAATCTCCCGATAAAAGCTTCTTGATATATCATTTTCCAACTAAGACGCCTTCCGAAATCGACGTGATCTCCAGTACAGATGAAGATATGATTTCGCCTGATAAAAAGTACATTTTAATTCAGAGGACAATTACCGGGGTGATGACCGATGAAGAAGGTAATGACGTTGACACTGAACAGACTTATTGCGACATGTTATCGCTAGTCGATGGTTGCCTGAAAAATGTAGGCTCAGCTTTACAATGTGATGGCTCATGGGCCGGAGGGAAATGGACACCCACTTCAGAAAATGGGAACGGTTTTGTGTTTTCTAAATCAGGCATGCCGCCAAAAACCTTACTATCTGATGTCTCCAGAATATCCTCTCCCGAGGCTCGAGCTAGCGCCTTGAGCGATTTGATGTTTATGGGTATTCCTTCTTACATGGCTTGCTATCCTCCACGGGGAAATGTAGCAGAATATAATGATCTTGCTTATTTTTTCTCCGAGGGTGGAGAGCACTTAATAGCCATGCAGATTTATGAAAAGCTGTTAACTCTCGCTCCGGATAGAATCCCATTGAAACTCAATGTAGCCGACTCACTTTGGGCGCTAGGAAGGCGAGATGAGTCGGTTAATTACTATGTTTCATACCGAGATGCTCTGCTGAAAAAAGGATTAGGCAATAAGGTTCCGAGTCGAGTGGAAAAACGGATCAAGTAGCATGAACGGATTAAAATCGGGGACTTTAGAATGATCAAGCGACAAAAATATTGTAGCCAAAACCATTATGACATATTCCTTAGGGAGTGTGACGAGGTCACGCAGTTCTTCGAGCAGAATAAATTCCAATCTGACTCTACTGAAGAGGAGGCATCTCTGCGTGCCGGTTTTTTTCAGAGATTGGCACTTCATAAGATTCTAGTATCCTATACAGCTGGGGTGGAGATTGATTTTCTGATTCCACTGTTAGACGAGCTGATAGCAAACTACGAGATACGTCAGAAAGCCCTCGCTATTTACGAACAGGTACCGGAAATATCTCCGCTCGCCATTGATGTGTATCCTGATCAATACGAGGAGTTCGCCCAAGTCGTCGGTCTGTGCATATTGCTTCACCGCACAGACTTGCTGCCGCGTTTCGTGAAACTTATAGATGAGGCGGGATATACCGGTGACGATACACTTTATGAGGATTTGTTGCGGAAGGTTTTGCCTAACAGGCATGATGTTGATCAATGGTATCACGGTGTATACACACCTCTTATCCAGGCTATCTATGTTGTAGACAAAACAGAAGCATCGAAGTTACTAAAAAAATATTGTCAGCAATGGTATCCCGCATTTGAACAAGCCCCGTGGCATGACACGCACCATCAGGGGGACGGTGGGAGCTATGTGGGTTACTGGGCAATTGAGGCCGGCGCTATAGCTTTTTTGTACGGCATAGACGACAGCGGTGTGGACCATATGGTTTATCCCAAGGATCTGGTCGAATACGCAAGAAATCACCAGAGCGACACTCAGATCAACCGCGTCGTCGCCGGTGGTCCTTGCGCCAAAACCGGTTACTGGTTTACTCCACTGCAAGCAAATTCGAGGCGTCACTTCCAGCAAGGTGAAATCATGCCGAGCATCAGTAAATCAACAGGGGACGGTACGCTTTGGTATTGGTCTGGGAAGGAATAGCACGATAATGCTGGTGCTAACGCCTGACGCAGGTATGCCGTGGTGTATCGAATGTTTAGGATCTCGAAGTGAAAGTCTTTGAACACCGGGCGGTTATCGGGATGGTCATGGCCGTCATCGGCTGGATTCCCAGACCGAGTGACGGCCATTGTCGAAAAGCATTTGGTGAAGTGGAAGGGAATGCGGCAGAAAAAATTCTGCTGCTTCATCCAGGTCCAGCTACCAGAAAAGAGTGGATAAGCCAGCTCGTGAGGACACAACTCTTGCGGCGCAGGGTGAGGAAAAACGCAAGTAGCACCCATTCCATGAGCGCTCCATCAACACCACATTTAAAGCGCTTGGCTGATCCCGGATGCTGTGCTCCCGGCGCCCTAAGGCTCCAACTCGTCATGACGCGACCCAATACCTAAGTCGAAAAAATTTACCTGTACCCCAAACCAGTGGGCTTCCGAAAAATCCATCGACGGCTTGGATAAGCTGGTAGAGCTGGATATAAATTTACGACAAACAAGGCCGTTTGCAGGCCCACAGCGTTAGCCAACAGGATCGCAACCTGTTCCAGCGTCGCTAAGCCTACGACGCCAGCGGTAACCTCCTCGGCCAAGGCGAACAACCAAGTGCCAACCTGGCCAACGTCAAAGGAAACCGCCTACTGATGCAGGGCAATCGCCATACCACTAAAATGCCTACGGCAACCAGGCCCGTGAACGACTCGGCACCGGGCAAAAGCTTGGCAATGAACACCACTATGACAGCCAGCACAAACTGATCGGCCTGAGTTTGCCGGGCGGCGGCGTGACGTCTTACAAAAACGACAAATTTGGAAGACGCATCGAGAAGATGCGCCGACGGACATACCACTGAGTTTTTATGGGAAGGGCGAGCGCTTCATCGCCAAAAGCACAGAGATCGCAGAGATCGCACCTACATCTACGAGCCGGGCACCTTCCGTCCGCAGACAATGCTTAATTGCGAATGTCCGGCCGAGCCCAGACCGTTTTATTACCAAATTGACCACCTGGGTACCCTCGCAAGAGATCACCAACTACAGCCGCGAGATCCTCTGGCCCGCGAAATACGGCACCTACCGCATCCTCGACATCAGCGAGATAGAGAACCCGCTGCGCTTTCAGGGTCAGTACCTTGATTCGGAAACGGGCTTACATACTACCGACATCGCCACTACAATCTGGGCACAGGACGGTTATTCACGTCGGCCCCAATCAAGCTGGCGGATGGGTTCAATAACTACCAGTACGTGCCCAACCCTACGGCCCGGGTGAATCCCTTAAGGTTGAGTGCCAATTTGCCAAGAAACAAACAGTACAGATATGTCCGAATGACGAACCGCACGCGCGAAAGCATTAGTCAATAAAATCGGGGACAAGAAAGTGCGCCTAAATTTAAGTGCCTATTGACAACCCGAGAATAGACAAACTACCGTGGATAAAAGCTCATTGCTATTTTAAGGGTTAAGCAAATGAACACTTGGAATGAACTTGACGGCAGTACCTTCTTCAACAAAATCTTCACTCATGCGATCCATATTGGAAAAGTAAAACTCTCCTCAATAAATATTGACAACATCAGGCCAATTATTATTTTAGAATTTGATATTTCCGACTTCCCAAGCGAGCCACCAGCAAAATGGAAGCAGTCTGGTTTTAACACATGTCGAATAGGGCTAAACTGCAGCGACGTTACCGAACTAAAAGTCAATAATGTGCCCACTCAAAAAAGTCTACTAGTCAAGGTATCCAAGCAAGGAAGCGTTTTTAAAATCACCTTATCTAATGATGAGTCGCTGATACAGTTCACGACAAAACATCCAATATTATGCGGCCCCTCTGGCTATGTAAATATGTCAAAATGACAGGCCTCACTTAAAAGTTAACTTACACAGATTGCGATGCGTGATGGTGAAGACCCGGTATATGATCGAAAAGAATGCAAGTGTAATTGATGTCAAACCGGAAACTCCGACTCGCCTATCAGGGAGAGGACAAAAAAATGAAGCGACAGTGATACGAACTATAAGCCTCGGCACCCTATCGCGATACAACAACGAATCAACTATTTAATGAAACAACAGAGGAATCGGGCAATGAAAACAAAAAAACGGGTATTGGCGACATCATATTGATCTCGGTCGAAGAAGGATTCAAGCCTGCGAAAGTTTTGTACGTATTGCAGCGTTATAAAGGCGTCATCTTGCTTGGAGTTTACAAAAAATCTGTAACGCTTCAACAATTACCTGACCAGCTTCCTGATACATTCGAGGTGTTGATCTATACATCAAAAGCACCTATCCAAAAACAACGCTGGCGTTATGTAGGGCATGAGGATTTGAGGTCAACCCAAGAAAATCTTGACCACCGGGTTGTGGCTGGGGAGCTCTGGCAAGGGAATAATCATCTAGGTTCGGCCTCAGTGGAGGACAAGAAAAAACTACCTGAGATGCTGGTGATGGGCGCTGGACTCGTCGAAAAAAAGGCTTCCGCAATAACGTGAGCGAAGCTTATCGCAGGATACGAATATAAGCCGGCTTGCACTTTCTATGCTTCCATGTATTTGCGGCGTACATGAGCCGTGCACGCCAGAAGCTCAAGAAACGGCTGCAACGCCAATGCATTGTAACCGAGTGAAGACTTTATACTGGGAGCGCAACAGCTTTTGCCTTTGGGAGCAACCTGCAAGAACTTAGGTGTATGAGGCATAGCTAAGGCTCATCAATCTCCTGAGTGTACGTAAGACGTATTGCTGATAAATAGATTCAGCCAATGCCAGTCCCACTGGGGCATGGCTATGTCGAATGTTTTTTCATTTTTATTGAAATACAACCAATAGACACCTACCGACGTATCATCTTCATATAGACGCATATCCAGCAACTGGGTTGAATACAGAGGAGTACGATAAACTTCTCCTGGATGCTCCTTGTCAATGACTCGTAGGTAGGCCATGCCACCCAACCCCAAAATCCGGCCGACGGGCACATTTTGCAAAAGATAGCGTCCAGAAGTGTCGACAGTAGTAACATTTGAGGGGTAATTACACATTTTATTAACTACGACGACTAACAGACCTACGAAAACAATGAGCACTGCAGCACCGCGAACCAGCACTCGCCTATAGCTGACAAATACTTCGTTTCGAAAAAACATAGTTACTCGCGCCCCTTGTTAATCAGCTAACCACGGTAGCAGTGTGTGAGTAACTAAGCAATTCAACCATTGCTCTGCCTTTCCAAAAGCCGCACCTCTGAGAACCACGCCGGATACGTTGCTCGACTGACCGTATCAGGCAGACAGTTTCCTCAGCGTCTTCTTCAGCAACAGCTCAGTCATGGTGCCGGACGCGCCCTCCTCGTTCGCTATGACCACAAGCATATCGTCGCAATCGACTACCAGCAGTATTAGCCCTCCTGACAATCTGGAAGATGTCTGGAGCACCGACTAGACGCTGATCACTCATCGCTCTGGACGCGCAATGGCGTCTGCTTGAAGCCAGAAATGCTAAGTGTGCGTGCATCTCAAAACCGAACACTTCTACTACCACCTCGATCACCTCGGCACCCCGCAAGAACTCACCGATTACAGCGGCTACAGCGGCTACAGCGGCGAGATCATCTGGTCTGCGACATACAATGCCTACCGCGACCTCGACATCAGCGACATCGACAACGCGCTGCGCTTTCAAGGTCAATACTTTGATGCGGAAACGGGCTTACATTAAAACCGGCATCGCTATTACAATCTTGACACTAAACCGTTCTTGACGCCGGACCCGATCAAGCTTGCAGGTGGGTTGAACACCGCAACTACGTGCCCAACCTGGCGGGGTGGATGAATCCGTTGGGGTTGAATGGATGCCCTGAGGACGGCGACGTTAATCATCCTGAAGGGGTCAAAGGCCCAGCAGCCAAGGCCAAAGTAAACGACGAAATTCCTTCTACACCAAAAGCCGAGGACAAATATTTATGGAGGGGTGATACGCTTTCGCGTGATGTAACACTTAAAGACGACTTTAAGAGCAAAGTAGATAGCATGGATCTTAGGCTGTATATGATAACCACACAACGCCAAGCAATTTTATCAGCACCTCGACTTCGCTTGATGTGCCAATATATTTAGGGCAGCATATAGAATGAAGCCCGGCAACCTATATATCCCTAGAAGAGTTCCTGGGCGAGATATTAATCACGAACCAGGTTCGGTAGCTACATTCCCAGAGAAAAAAAATGGCATACCAGGTCGCATGCAAAAGAAGATATTTTAGGTGTAACGCCTCTCACAGCAGACAGCAAATACATGGAATATTCAATACCTGATCCGGCAAGAAGGTAATCTATGGAAACCAGAGATATTTTTATAAAGATAGATGGGCATCAAAAAAAAGCGACAATGACGTATGACACAGATTTACCCTCTATAAGACTAGACATGGAAAACCTAAACAAGACCTGCTACGAGGTGGACTTATTCACTTGTTTTGTCAAACTCAGACAGGAACTTCCAGATATCACTTTTCTTTGCAAGGGTGCGAAAATAAATGTGTATCCCTCCAGAATGTCATCACAGATGTCCTCAGGCTTAATGGCGTACGAGCTGGAACTAGGCAAACAAGCTTTGAAAAATAACATTGTTAATATTTTTGATTACGAAGAAGAAGACCTCACAAACGACCCAACTATACAATCGACATTCTATGCGGACTGGACGAAATCTTTAAGAACACTCTGAGACATATTTCATTTTTTTAAAAACATTTTCCTCACCTGATATTATGCCTACTACGCAAACTGCAACATCCTCAGCCAAGGCTGACAGACTGGATGCCAATCTGTCCAACGTCAAAAGCAACCGCCTGCTGATGCAGAGCGACCACCATTACCACACGATGCCTAAGGCAATCAGATTCGCGAGCGACGGGGCGCTGGGCAAAAGCTTTGCACTAAATACCTACCTGACAGCCCACACAGACTGTGGCGTCTTACACATATGACGCATTCAGAAGACGCATCGAGAAGATGCGTTGAAGGATATACAACCGAGATCCTGCGGCAAGGCGAACGCCTCATCACCGAAAGTGCAGAGCACCGTTACCGTAAACACATCTACAAGCCGGGCATCTTCCGCCCGCTGGCAATGTTTGATGGCGAAGGCCCGGTCAAAGCCACACCATTCTATTACCAGCTTGATCACCTAGGTCCGCCCCAAGAACTCACCGACTACAGCAGCGAGACCCTATGGTCGGCGAATTACCGCGCCTACGTTAACCTCGCCAACCTCAATATCAACGAAATCCACAACCCGCTAAGCTTTCAGGGTCAGTACTTTGATGCGAAAACGGGCTTACATTACAATCGGCATCGCTATTGCAATCCGGGCACTGGATGGTTCTTAACCCCGGCCCAGATCAAGCTTACGGGCGGGTTGAATAACTACCAGTACATAGCTAATCCTACGGGGTTGAATGGATCCGCTGGGGGTTGAACTACTGTACCAGCCCAAAAAGCTCAGCGACCAGCCCAACACCGGTGGTGCTGGATGAAGGCGTTACTCCTCCTTCCTTAATTGAGTCGAAACCAGATTTTTGTGTAGGGTCCTCAGGGCTAGATTCAACGATGCCGTCCATCGGATACAGACACATGCGAATCAACATGACGATGGCACAGTCAATGCAAGAGCGCTCAGTACAATTGAGACGACATCTGCACGAGTGAAATATGAAGGCTTTGGAAAATACGATACTGGCTCTGGAGTCAGGACAGCATTCCAGCTTAAAGTAGTCGACATAGGTTCTGGTGGGGTAGGCTCATGAAGTGATGCACGGCCAAGGGGGAAATTTGACACGTTACAATTTTATTTAGATAGAGCGCCTGAAGTACCAACGCCATTCTGGAAAGGGGACTTAGAAAAGATAAAACTTCAAAAAAATACTGAGGTATATCCATAGCATGGAAAGAGTGGAGTACAACAGATTCACGCTTACTGCAAAGCTACAGAGTTCGATAAAGTTGAGACCCTTATGGAAATCATGAAAGAATACCACATATTAGCTGAAAGAAACGGCGCATCAAACATCCCCCACGATCCCGATTGGCCGAAGTCAATTTCATACTCATACGAGAACAGAAGTCTACTGTTTTCAGCAGGAAAAGGCCATGGCTTATCAGGGTTTGTGCTGCCCATGGATGAAGCTCTCGACTCTAAGTGGACGTCAATTTTCATTGAACTGAACGCACTATGGATATTGGATTTTTTAAAAAAATATAATTTACACTCTCTCGAAGAAGTCACATTCGCACTCAACGATGCAAAAATACCTACAAAAATAGTTAGAGCGTAAAATAGCCTCCTCATTTGGCACATTAGAATTCAGAGACTAAAGCTAACCAATATTAAAAGTAACCAACGGGGCATCTTGGCTCACCGCCGGAGAGTTTTGGCCACGACCCAGTAGGTAACGTCCTCAGCCAAGGCAAGCGACCGGCTGCCAACTTGGCCAACGTTAAAAGCAACCGCCTGCTGATCCAAGGCGGTCGCCGTTACGACTACGATGCCTACAGCAACAAAGTCCATGAGCGATGCGGCACCGGGCAAGTGCTTGTCGATGAATACCGCTATGACAGCCAGCACAGACTGATCGGCGTGCATTTGACAAACGGTAGCTGGCTTCTGAAGATTAGCAAAAAGCTTAATTTAGCTTCGGAAGGTTTTCCGAGACCGCTGTTTATCTAGCGCGCATAGCACCTGAGGACGTAAAATATAAATATGAAATGACAAAAGGATAAAAGGATAAAAGGGGTATGTGTGCAAATGAACGGGCTCCACGAAAAAAAAGAGCGGTATCTAAGAATCTGCCCTGACAGGCGCTGAAGAAATCACCCACTATGAAAACATTGACTGCACTCGAACATTCTCTCAAGGCGTAAAAAAACACAATGAAGACCAAATTTCAAATCGCATTAGAAAAAAAAGAACTCTCAGCGTTTTTCAAGGGCCAAGGAGAATACTTTTCTCGCGACCCTGATTGGGGCGATCATCTTTATATCAATAACTGGCAAGGCCTGTGCAACTACTTAAAGCACTCTCCAAGCAACGTATTGCTTGATGCATTTAGCATTTACTTACAATCGCTAAAACCGTGTTATAAAGACGCTGATTCCCTGCTACTCAACATAAGTTGCTACTATTTGATGCGCAGTGACACCCAGCTTATGTCATCGGAAAACTTTGATCTAGTCACAGAGCTTAACAAAGACAACAAAAAAATAGTTGGCGAACTATTTAGAATACTTCGTAGGGATTACGCTTCCAAAAACATGGGAAAGCCAGTAATCAGCCTCGATCAATTTCTTTCCGAAATCAAAGCAAACGGCTGTGTAGTTGAATTGGAAAATCTATGAGTACAATATAAAATAGCTAGTAGCGCGGAGTACTTCCCCCCAAAAGACTTACCTTTTATTTAACCTCTACGGCCGCCCTCATCATGAAATCATTGCTTATCACCTTTCTAATCACACTCGCCGCCGTTCTCTATATCGGCTACTACGAAAAGGTGGAAGATGCCTATCCGGAAAAAGTTTTCTTCATCAAAAAAAGTCCAACGTTTAAGATTGAGTTTGAAAATATTTTCGCTTACGAGTCCGATGATAAAAAACTGAGTCAATTAACAGACACCGAGCGCCAGCTAGTCATCCAGTACTGCAAGTATCGCTTAGGCTTGACTACAACTTTGAAAAACCAAAACGAGCTTGAAGAATGTAAAAAGAGATAGGCCTGAGACGCGTCTATATAGTCGCCTCTGAGGGCTCAGAGGCTAGTGTGCTGTTTTCGAAAGAAGCGCTGGACCCTGTTTATCCAAGAAATCGAGGTTGTTGTGAATTGAATATGAAAACGCCGATGCGTCGCCATCCAGGCTTTCACCGCGGCAACCTTTCAGGTCGCATAGTTATGCGACGATCGGATGAAGCTGGAGGTGCTTGGGCGGTTTTTTATTGATCTTCTTGAGCACGGCCAGTTAGTCTTGATGCCGGGGCTGACCCTCGATGCTGCTGATAAATGTCCCTTAGAGCTAATTCAGTGCGGAGAATAACGTGAGCGCGCTATGGCGGGTGTAACCATGGAATTGGGGTCTGGATATGACCGATGCCCAAAGGCAAAACCACGCCCCCCCAGATAAGCGTTGATGACCGGCAAAATAACGTCTGCCAACTCATATTTTTCCAATAAGCTCCAAAAGTTGAGAACGGTTGTTTCATTTGATGCTGGCCTGTTTGCCTTGATCGCCCTCGACTCTGACGCGTTGCATGATCGTACTCAAGAGCTCGACGAAGCCCTGCAAAGCCTTGGCCTGCAACCGGCCAACCGTGCCGGGCGGCCTTGGGCCGAACGTCAGCGCGGGGCGCTTAAACTGTTGCGCAATCAAGCTGTCCTTCTAGTCGCTCAGGTGCTGCCGACATTGGCGGTCATCCTGGCCAGCCCTTGGCTGCTCTTCATCGGATAAGGAAATCTTTTATGTTCGAACCTGTGGTCGCCACCCTCATAACCTCCATGGCCCGCACCGTCACCGGTGCCCGCAGCCTTTGGATGGGCTGCGCGCCAGAACCCGTGCAGCGGATTTATTTCGCCAACCACAGCAGCCACGGCGACTTCGTGCTGCTCTGGGCCTCTCTTCCTCCCGCCCTACGCAAACTGACGCGCCCGGTGGCCGGCAGCGACTACTGGAACAAGAGCGCACTGCGCCGTTACATCATCAATCGGGTATTCAACGGCGTACTGATCGACCGCGAACGCAAGGGCTTTGTGGGTAATCCCTTACAGCCGTTGCTCGACGCCTTGAAGGCCGGGCATTCACTGATCATCTTCCCCGAGGGCACACGCAATCTGGAAGACGGGCTGCTGCGGTTCAAAAGCGGTCTGTATCACTTGGCTGAAAGTTACCCACAGGCTCAGGTGATTCCAGTGTGGATCGCCAACCTCAATCGGGTTATGCCCAAGGGCCGGGTGCTGCCCTTGCCGCTGCTATGTACCACCAGTTTCGGTGCGCCGCTGCAGTTAGAGGAAGACGAGAACAAAGAACAATTCCTGACACGCAGTCGCGACGCGCTGCTGGCCCTCGCCCCGGAGCATTCCTGACATGGATAGGCAAACCCTGATGCTGTTCGGCGGGATCGGCATGATTCTGGTACTGGCCTCGCTGATTGGCCTGATCCTCAAATTGCGCACCCGTGGCACGCCGAATGCGGTTGTCGACAACCTCAACGCCCGCATCAACGCATGGTGGGTCATGGTGGTGGTGATCGGCATCGCTTTCTGGTTGGGCACTGGAGCGGTGATCCTGCTGTTTTACTCAGTTTCGTTCTATGCGCTGCGCGAATTCCTTACCCTCACACCGACCCGGCGCAGCGACTACCCTGCGTTGGTGGCCGCGTTTTACCTGGCGTTGCCGCTGCAGTATCTGCTGATCTATTTCGATTGGTACGGACTGTTCTCGATCTTTATCCCGGTGTACGTTTTTTTGCTGCTGCCGATCCTCGCCTCCCTGGGCGGCGACAGCACGCACTTCCTGGAGCGGGCGTCGAAGGTGCAATGGGGCTTGATGATTGCAGTGTTCTGCGTGTCGTTCGTGCCCGCCCTGTTGACTCTGGACATCGTCGGCTATGAAGGCCGTAACCTGTTGCTGATCGCTTACATGGTGATCGTGGTGCAGCTGTCGGATGTGCTGCAGTACGTGTGCGGCAAGCTGTTCGGTAAACACAAAATCGCGCCCAACCTGTCGCCATCGAAAACCGTGGAAGGCTTCGTCGGCGGCGTGCTGTTGTCCTCGCTGATTGGCGCCGCGTTGTGGTGGACTACTCCGTTCAACCCTTGGCAGTCGTTTCTGATTGCTGTGCTGATCAACCTGCTGGGCTTTGCCGGCGGGATCGTGATGTCAGCAATAAAGCGCGATCGCGGCGTGAAGGATTGGGGACACATGATCGAAGGGCATGGAGGGATGCTTGATCGGCTGGATTCGGTTTGTTTTTCAGCGCCGATCTTCTTTCATTTGGTGCGCTATTGGTGGACTTAAGAGTCTTTATCTAAAAGGGCATGCCCACACCTTTCGGAAAAATTTAAGGCTGAGGTTTCAGGGCCGTAGCAGTCTGAATTTCCTGTCTTCCTGTTTGTGGTTCTACTGTTGGAGCTGATTGAAAGCTGACCCACCCTGACATGGCTAAACAAGTTTAGACCAGAGCTATGAGTCTCACTTTTGAGACACCACACTAGAGGCGCCCTCAGGCGCCTATCACGTTAAGGCCTTATTAGATAAGCTGGATGATTAGAAATCAGAACGCGGGTTCTGGAAACACCATAGTGGCCTGATTGCCAATTAAAGGACTAAGCCGTGAAAAAAATAGCCCATCCCCTGCTGCTAACACTGTTGACTATAACTACTAACGCCACCGCCCTGTCACTTCACCCTGAAACACGCCCCGACGGCACAACCGCGTTATTGCTCACCACAGGCCCCGCACCTGAGCGACCACTGCACTTGAACGAGGATCCAGCGGTTCGTTCCGCGCTGGTAGATTTTCTCGGCTATACCACGGGCAGCTACACCAACGACAACACCTTGATTGTTCAGCAAGTACTTGAAGCACTTGATTCCGAATACTCGATATACACCGAGGGCGTGCCTGCTGGGCGCAAGGTCATAGCAGCCATGGATGACGGCAATAACGGCCGTGAACGAGCCGCTTTGATGCTCGATGATCAAGGTCAGATCAGGGCCGTCGGCCTGGTTAATGGACACTGCACAATTAAATCTCGTGAAGAACCGGTGACATGTAATGAGTTGCCGAATACGGTGCTCACTATCTTCCAGGCAAAAAATGAGAAAGCGGCTGACGCAGCACCTTTGATAGGCTGGAGCAAAGAGTTGCCGCCGATGCTGGCAATCCGGGCTGAGAGTGATGATCCAGAAACTCGCGCCAGCGCGCAGAAGATAGCCAAGGTGGAATACATCGTCACAGAGCCGCAGAATAAGGGATGGACGCCAGAGCAGTTACCCTCCGTATTTCCCAAAGCGATGCTTGCCATGCTGCCTCAACGTGCGTACCTGATTGGTGCTGGCGCCGACGGCGTCTTTACAACACCGGGCATGGAAGGCAGTCCTATTGATGGCGACTGGGATGCAATTGCTGGACGTCCTACACATGATTTCGAGGTCATTCTGCGAACGTTGACTGACTATTACAACGTCATTGAATTCTACAAGCATCAGGCCAAGGGTGCCCAGATCAGTGGCGATGATTCTAAAGCACTGATCGAAGGCGTCATGGACGGCGGCACCTACACAATAGAAATCAAAAACAAAGAAGAAGAAGGCACCGTCATCACGTTGTCTGCGTGGCGAAAGGAAGTCTGATCTGCGCCCGTATTGATGATCGCAGTATCAACAATACGGGCCTTACTTCTCTAGTGAGAATGTGCAGATTCAATCATCGCTTCTTCATGACGTATCTTGACAGTTCGAGCTCAACCCTAGACCGACTTTTTATATTTTCCCTGACTCATGAAAGCAGGCGCTTTCCAGTTAGGTCGCTTTTCTGCCGTTGCACAACCATGCCCCACGAGCAGACCGCGTTCAATCAAGTGATGATAGGCCCATCAAGCTCCCAAACCGTTTCGCTGGCACAGAAAAGGCGCCTGATAGAACAGTTCTACCCCAAGACAGGCGACGGAAGAACCCTATCCACTGGAAAGCATGCTGCGCATCCATCTGTTGCAGCACTGGCTTTCCCTGAACGATCCGGCCATGTCAAGAAGCGCTCTACCAAATCACGCCAGTTCGCACGTTTGACCTTAAGCGCCCCGATACTTGAAGACACCACTATCGTGAACTTGATGGAAGCATCAGTTGGCCCCTTAAGTCTTTGTGGTTATTAACGGTTATCTGCAATAAACAGGTCCCTCACTGCGCCAAGGCACAATCGTTGACTCCACCATTATTCATGCTCCCCGCTCGACCAAAAAAGAGGAAGGAAAGCGAGATCCCGAGAGGCATCAGATAAATAAAGGGAACCAGTATCTCTTCGGGATAAAGCCCCATATTTGCGCGAATGCCGAGTCAGGATTGGTTCATCACCGCACCGCCGCAAATGTGGCCGCTGTCACGCAGGTCGCCGAGCGGTTGCATGGCGAAGAAAACGCGGCGTACGCGGACGCTGGATAAACCGGTGTCCAGAAGCGTGAAGAACATGAGAATCGTGAGGTGATCTGGCAAATCTCAGCGCGCCGTAGCCTCTATTACAAGTTGAATAAACGCAGTATGCTTTACAAAGCCAAGCGCAAAATTGAGTACTGCAAAGCTCAGGCGCCAGCCAGCTTGAGCATCCATTTAGGGTGATCAAGCAACAGCATGGTTACGTGAAAGTGCGCAGTTGTAGTCTGGTGAAAAACATGGCTCAGTTAACTGCGCTGTTCGCTCTGTCAAACTTGTGGCTGGCTCGAAAACGGCTTATGGTTTAGGACAAGCTGCGCGCTTAACACCGTGAGCCGGACAAAAACTCACACGACACACTACACATGGAGCAGTTTTCCGCCGTTAGCGCCGAGCGTCAGGTAAATTCGACTTGCCGCCGCAACGCGGCAAATTGATTGAAGCCTCCCTAGCAAGATTAATGAATATTTAATATGTGGTGGAATATGAAATATAAAATCTTAACATCTATTTTTTTATTTGTGATCGCTGGGTTGACGTTCGCTCAAGATGACACGAAATATTTGCAGGGCAAGATAATACAAGGGCCTTATAATACGTCGGTAGTTGAGGGTCGTGGCGAATTATCCGTCTTGGAAACTGGTGATAAAAATTTCCCTTTGTCGCTGGTGCTGGATGTGTCAAATGCTGAGGGCGGCAGAATTAGGGAGTTGGTAGATAAGTACGATATTGCTGGATCTGATCCGACGGTGGAGTCGATATTTTTTTATCCTGTAAAGAATAAAAAACATGTTTTTTTATTGGTTTCCTGGGAGCTCACCAGTCGGGGTATCGGTACGTATGGGACGCTCTATCAAGTTTATGCGTACGAGAGAAATAAAAATAACAAATTGGTTCCTGATAAAACAATTACTTCTGACAAACAAATGAGTGGCATCGAAGGTTATCAAGAAGGCCAAGAACAGCACTTTGGCTATAAGAATGCAGAATCAATAAAAGCATACATAAAAAACAATATCAAATGATGTGAATGCAACCCCATCAAACTATTGGCGGGCAGTATTGGCTAAATCGTTTTGACGTGCCGACTAATGCGCTGTTTTCGAAATGACTTATTTTTTGCACTGATTCAAACGCCTCAAGCGTACGCTGAATTTTGCTCAAACTCTCTTCTGCCTTTGCGTTCCAAACGTACTGGTGCGGCTGAGCATTGCGTATCGCTATGAACGTTGTGATAGAGCTTCCTAAATCGCACACGGAAGCAAAGCTGCCGTCGCGCAAGTACACAGTGATGTCTCGAGAGAATCGCTCAACCATGTTCATCCGAGATTTCCCTTGGAGGTAATCCGGTGCGACGAATAACGTGACCGTACCATAGCGGGTGTAATCATGGGATTTCGTATGGATATGACCGATGCCCAAAGGCAAACCCGGCTATACTCGCTCTAATGCCTGAACCTGGCTTTTCTCATCACAACACAACACCAAAGCCTTATCCGGCAGGGCCAAGTAAAGTCCGATCACATACCAGCATTGCTCCTCTAACTGCGGATCGTTGGCCAACTTAAACGTGCGGGTGCAGGTGAGGCTTTAAATTATTGGCAGCTGACGGTTTATGGACGGTGGTCGAGGAAATACCCGCTGCCCTCGCGATGCTCCGACAGCTCCAGATCGGCTCTCAGATGCAGCATTGGGTGATCTATTCCAGAACACAGCGAACTTTCTCCGCAGGCAAAGATGATTAGCGTACACGCCCAAGTTCGTCGACCAGTCCGCCCAATCGACGTGCCTGGAAACGGTAACAACAAAGCTTGATAGTTGGGCAGGAGATCGTCAACCGTCCAATGTTGTCTCGGGTTATGCCTTCGACAGCCAGCAGGATTATGCGTGCTCGACGGCCTTCTCGTTGAGGGAGGGTGGCAGAGCGAACGCGTCGTTTGAGATCAATCTTTTCTTCAAGGCTAAGCGTGATATCCAGAGCGCTCACGATAAGCTGTGCAAGACTGGAATGACATATGAAGTGTAGCCGAAAATCACGAAAAGCTATTTCACCAACAGCACACTAGGATCTAAGATTTACATACTCCTCAAAGAACGAATAAAAATTATCAGCAATAATTTTTGAAATTTTCTTCTTGTTAAGATCGTAACTTAGAATTTTCCACCTCCAGAGGTAGAACAGTCAATGACTCAGCATATTTCATCATACCTAAAATAGACTACAACCATTGTTTTAGGAAGGCCGAAGTCTGACCGACAGTAGTAAGTGCTATAGTTTATAGTCCCTCCGGAGTCTAAGATTGCATCGTTATTTTCAATCCCACATATCTCTGAGTCAGCAACACCTCCGCCGCCACAAGCGGCCAAAAAATCCTTAAAGTCTTTTGGGGATTTTAGATTCAACATACTCTCAAGCTTTTCGATTTGATCGGGACTTGATGGGCCAAACCAAAAAGTATCTTCTCCAGAATTTTCAAGTTTTTTTATCAGCTATTCATATCTATACACTTTTTTCTCACTCAAAGTCTTTGATTCGTTCTTTCCAATAAGCTGGTCTGAACTTGGAATATTGTAGCTCGAGTTTCGGGGCGTTTCTGAGACTATTGCCGTCTTCAATGGTTCCATGTAATTCTTTGTTGTATTTTTATGAGTACTCCCCGTCAGCTCTACCATCGGCCCTGGTTTATCTCCAGTTACATGATGCAGATTTATGTATTTTACATCTAGCCCGATTAGCGCATTTCCATTTTTCATCAAGTCCAGATTGGTGGTGATCCCCCGGCCTGTGTGAACCCCACTGAAATTGATTGGCAAGCACCTCGCCAAAAAAAGTGTGCACTCCAAAAAAGCATAATGCATACTGGGGGGCAACACAAAAAAAAAGAAGATGCCTGTTATCCCAACTCTGAACTCAACACGTTCGGCGATGGTGCTGATACCGGGCGCTCTCTCGTTTGATGCATATCTCTCTGACACGCGCTCCTACCACTGTGTGAGTAATACAATGCTTAACTCCAACAGCCGATGGCTATGGCTTTACTATACGGTGAGCTGGATTACCGTATGTGTTGTGCTTCTGCACATCGCGTTCTTCAGTTGGGCCCTTCTGACCCCCAAGGAAGTCGGCGGCACCCTGTTCGGCGGCGTCATGGGCACCCAGTTGAATCTTACCGGCTGGGGCGTTGCCACAGTTGGCTTGATAGTGGCCATCTTGCTGCGGCTACCGGGGTCGATCCTCGCATGGATCGCCGCTGGGCTTGTACCGCTATGCATTGGCGGCTGGTGGCAACTGAACTACCCGGACGATGCCAACGGCAATCTGATATACAGTCCGGTACAGTCAGACATCAAGGTTGCCATGCTGATCGGCGCAGCGATCCTCGCCAGCGGTGTTTACGCCTATCTAAGAGCAAAAACAGCGAACAAAAAAGCCTCAATTTCCGGGTTAAAAATATTCGGAAAAATAGTGGTTGCAACAGCACTAATTGGATTTTTTGTAGGCGTACCACTGTCCGTTCTGAAGCAGCAAGCAATGCCCCATTGCGCCTTCAGCAAGGAAGGCCAGCAATTGACGATCTGTTTGGATGCCGGGGATACACATACGATTGTAGAGTAGGCACGCTAGTATCCAGTTCGGGTAGTTCGTTAGTCTTAAGACCCGGAATCATTTGGCGAAACAAATAACGCCACCTCTTCCTAGTGTACTGTCTCAAAATTAACTTCCCTTATGCCTGCGAGATCATCGCCTCGCGGGCTCGCTGTATCTTGTTCAGCTCCTGAGCACCCGGCGGATCATCGCGGGCCTGCTGCAAAAATATTGGGCGCTGCGGGTGGCCTTTGATGCTGGCCTGCTTGCCTTGATCGCCCTCGACTCTGACGCGTTGCATGATCGTACTAAAGAGCTCGACGAAGCCCTGCAAAGCCTTGGCCTGCAACCGGCCAACCGTGCCGGGCCGCCTTGGGCCGAACGTCAGCGCGGGGCACTTAAACTGTTGCGCAATCAAGCGGTCGTTCTAGTCGCTCAGGTGCTGCCGACATTGGCGGTCATCCTGGCTAGCCCTTGACTGTCCTTCATCGGATAAGGAAATCTGTTATGTTCAAACCTGTGGTCGCCACCCTCATAACCTCCATGGCCCGTACCGTCACCGGCGCCCGCCGCCTATGGATGGGCTGCGCGCCAGACCCCGTGCCGCGGATTTATTTCGCCAACCCCAGCAGCCACGGCAACTTCGTGCTCCTCTGGGCCTCGCTTCGTCCCGGCCTGCGCAAACTGACGCGCCCGGTGGCCGGTAGCGACAACTGAAACAAGAGCGCGCTGCGCCGTTACATCATCAATCGGGTATTCAACGGCGTAATGATCGACCGCGAACGCAAGACGTTATGGATAATACCTTACAGCCGATGCTCGACGCCTTGGAGGCCGGGCCACAAGCCAGGATTCCTTTTTGGAAAGGTGATAAGGTTAGATTAGAGTCCACGGCTGAAGCCTATAGACAGTATGGCGACGGCAATGCTCCGCAAATTAAGTATACCTCGATAGACGAACAGTGAAGTTTGATAGAGTAGACACGTTCCCGGAGACAGAATGAAAAATTACTACGTTATTGAAAAAAAGGAATTCGAGCCAGAAATCCCAAACAGTCCAGAATGGCCAAAAATCATTGGCTATTGCCATGAAAATAAATCATTTATTTTTGTTGAAGGCAACGGCCACGGATTTAATGGTATTGTTGTATCAGAAACTATCGCCAATGAACCACAATGGGATAGAATTTTTAAAATGCTAGACGCCTACTGGTTCCTAAAAATGATTAATACCCCCCCAGAACTAGACAAAATATCACTTGAAAACCATATCAAGGCAAAACGCAATGTTATTGAAATTATAAAATCATAATATATAAATTAAAATTCTTTAACCTTTTATAAACGTACGCCCGACAATCCTGGATTTAAACATGAAATGCCTCCTGAATATGAAGCAGTAACTTATCAGAAAGCGTGCGCCGCAAGAGGTGAACGTAAAGCAGAGCCAAGGAATCAGGTTTACAGGATCAGAAAAATTGATCACGGCAGGGGTATCAACAAACTGGTAAGCCAATGTGGTGTTACAAACGTAGCGAATAGGCGATGCATTGCGCAGCGCCAAAAAGGTAGTAATGGCGCTTTCCAACTTTCGCACGCAGGCAAAGATACCACCGCGAAGGTACACCGTCACATCACAGCATATCACCAGCAACTTGTTTGACAGATTAATTTATAGCCGGTCATATCCCAAAATTTCTTTCAAAGTGCGGATCATTCGAGAGTTTAAAGGTGCTTATCAGATGCGGTTTGACGCCACGACTGAGTTCACTATGCTTTTAGGGTGTTCAGGGTAATCTTCGGCGAGTTCATCTCACCGTCTCCGGTCTGTTGCTGACAGGAAAACATAAACAATTTCTAAAAAAATGTTATTTCTGAGACAGAACATGAGCCCTGGCAAAGAAATCACATGGCATCACGTACCGGGAACAGATAAACTCCAACTGCTATGGCGATATCAAAATGAACAATCAAAATGCTACAAGTGGGATACTCTTCGACAGAGCTATTTCAGCTTAGAAATCGAGGGAGATTTGCAGATAAAAAAATAACTGGAGTTTGACATGAAGTTTGACTGGAGCTTTTTTGGAATTGAACAATGCTCTTCAGTGGACGACAGTACGATTACCCAAGTACAGAAATTGCTGGGCGTAGTTTTTCCAAAGTCCTATTTAGACTTGGTTAAATATGCCGACAACGCCTCTCCAGAGGTATCTTCATTCCCATATGGCGACGCAGCTACCTGTATAAGCGAATTCTTTTCTTTCTCCCCTGATGAGACCCCGTATACCATTTCATGGTACGTAGGTGCGGGAATCCCCCCAGGGCTCTCCGATGGCATGGTCCCTATTGCAAGGGATGCAGGTGGACATCTGGTTTGCCTGAACTTTAAAGTGCCTTCAATAGCTGTTGAGATTTTTGATCCTGATTCTGGCAGCGTTCACTTTGTAACTAATGATTTTGACGCTTTTGTTAATTTGTGGAGTGAATAAAGAAACGTACGTCTGCCGTGAGACGATCTGATATGTGATCTACGCCCTGCCGGTCGGTGAACTTCGCAAGGACCTGATCATCTGTTTGCGTCAGGGCAAAACCGTTCGTAGGCCGCGCTCTGGTGGCGTGGATCGGCGCGGGCGGATCCCGGAGATGATAAGTATTCATGGGTGACCATCAGAAATTGAGGGCCGCATGATGCCGGGACATTGGGAAAATGATCTGATCAAGAGTAAGGCTAATGCTTCGTGTGTAGGCACCTTGGTGGAACGAACCAATGGTTAGGTGATGTTGGTCAAGATGAATGATCCGACAGCGATCTCTCCGATGGAGGGTTTAAGTTCCGCGCTCAATGGCATGCCGCTGACGATGCGTAAAAGCATGACTTACGACCAAGGCCGGGAAATGGCGAGGCACTTTGAAATTACCCAAAGGACCGGTGTCACGATCTACTTCTGTGACCTGCACAACCCTTGGCAGCGCGGCAATAACGAAAATATCAACGGGGTGATTCGTCAGTATTTACCGAAGGGGACTGACTTGTCAGTACACAGCCACGAAGAGTTCGACGCCGTAGCGCTGCAACTGAACATGCACCCACGTAAGCGCTTCGATTTCAAATGTCTAATTGAAGTCATGGCCGAGGTGATGCCAGCGGCCATCGCGATGCAGCATACTGCGCCTGCTTCAAGTCAAAAACCGTGTTGGATGTCAGCTCCAGCATCCGCTCTTACGAGGATCAAATCGATGCTACGGCTAACTATCGCCATTACTGTTCTGCTTACCGCAATCAACGCTTTTGCGAAAGCACCCATTGAGGAAGATTTCCGATGCCTGACGACTGAAGGGCCAAATCCTATAAAGCTCGAATTTCGAGTCCTTTCCGACCCTGGCTCGAGCTGGGTAGGTGGCTACATCAAGTATCGAAAGTCCAATACGGTCATCCCGCTGGTCCTCAAGTCAACTGAAGTTACAGACAAGCCGCAAGGGCACCCCTGGGACTACACGGATGTTTGGGTCGAGGTATCCGACGGCCAGATCACTGGGGAGTATGAAGTTATGCATCAGGGCGCACTCATTAATAGCTTTGTCTATCGCAATCGTAAGAGCGGAAAGCAGTACTCTTTTGAGATGGATATCGATGATCGCGATGTTGACATAGACAGCGGTGTCTGCACTTGGAAATAACCGTACTGCACTCATCTCCAGCATCCCCCAAGTGTATAAGATCACATGCCAAGTAGGAAAATCATCGCGCCAGTGGTGCGAAAAATCGAATCGGAACAATCAACCGGCATTTCGTTGCATGCCCGCGACTGGAATAGAGCGCTGCGGAATAACGCAGTTATTGGGGTGGCTTTTTTTCAAAACATTAACCCTGACGTCAGTCCGTTGATCCATGGAACCAAGGTCGGCGAGCTCATCTTGGGGGGGAGTAGCACCAGCATCATCGCGCTATTCCTCCCCAGACCAATACCAGAACGTATCGCCCCATGTCGAATCACTAATGCTCGGCATGATTTCGCCTTGCTGGAATTGGCGTCTGGAGTTTGCTTGTGCTGGAGTAAACCAGTAACCGGTTCTGGTGCAGGGCTCACCAGCAACGACACGGTTAAACTGAGTGTCATTAGTACCTTGGTAATTTCTTGCGTACTCGACCAGATCTTTTGGATAGACAAAATGATCTACTTTACTGTCGTCTATATTGTAAAGAAAAGCGATCGCGCCAGCTTCGAAAGCCCAATACCCGACATAACTCCCATCATCACCTTCAATGTCTAAATGGCTGTCATGCCAACTAGTTTGATGCTTTTTAAAAGAAGGATACCATTCATTACAATATTGCCTCAGCAACTCAGAAGCTTCTTTAGCGCCCGATGCATACATAGCTTTTATTAGCAGCGTATAAGGTTCATGAAACCATGCGTCCAAAGTCGTCCGATCAGGCATACATTTATTTAGCAAGTCTTCGTAAAGAGTATCCTCGCCAGAATATCCTGCACGATCCATTAGACCAACAAATCTAATCAATAAATCTACGCGATGCAACAATATACATAGACTCATTACCTGAACACATTCTTCATACTGCTCAGGCCAGTCATCAATAGCCAGTGGAGAGATGTCTGGCTCACCTTCTTCATCCGCAAGTGCACGTTGATAAGCCTCATAGCTCCCGACCAACTTTTCTAATCGAGGAGACAAGCTATCAATCGACTCGCCGGCAGTGTAACTTATTAGCAGCGCGTTAAACGCTGCCTCTTTAAAATATCCAAACCGCAATGACTTTTCTTGTAATGTAGAGTCGGCCTGCATAGCCTTTCCCTCCCAACGCAACTCAGTAGCATCGTAGAGGCTTATAGATTTCTTATAATAGGAGTCGGAAAGAAATTTTTGCCGTCTATTCATAATACAAACTTATCCTCTTCTTTCAAAACAGCCAATCATCAAATTTCTTCTTAAAGAAGTAAATTTTTAATCAAACGCCAGGCGCATCTCTTCTGCATAACCATGATAAGCTACATGTTCTCGATGCGTCGTTTTGCTTAACAATGGCATTTTTTTGCTCTCGTTATTTTCGGGCGTTGCTCGACAAATCGAATCGATACCCACGCCTTAAGCGCTAGCTGTGTGCTTATAAAGCACATCACCGGATTTCGGATGACCACCTTTAGAAACGTTGCCAAGGTTACTACCGCGTGGATTCCCGCTCAACCATTTTTCTTTTAACACCTTGGCATGCCCATCCCACTACTTTCCCCAATCAACGCTTTCTGCGCATATACAGTCTGCAATGTGCTCGCCACATACTTCCAGACCCTCATTAACATATCGGAGGTTTGAATACCCAATTTAGAACTAATAGGTTGATTAGAGTAACCTGCACTTGGATGATCCTTACCCTGTAATGCAACGGGGATGTCTTCTACTGGCAGGCTTCTCCGATCTTTTCGGTGACTGGACGGGGACGACCCAGCCAAGCTGCTTCGCTGCTTCCCCTTCCATTTCACCAAGCGCTTTTCGACAATTCCGACCATCGTCGGCATGTTGTAGCAGGACGCGGCGAGAATGCTGGCGACGGACGTTTTTGTCCAGTTGGGCAGCCCTTGGAATGTCGATGAACCCTTGACGCCCGTGATCATCTCATTCCGCTCACCGCGCAGCTTTCCGGCATCGAATACCTGCTTGAGGAGTTCTTCAGGGCTGGGCTTGATACCACATTCTTGCAGCGTGAAGCGCAGCACGTCAAAGAGGGCCGGGCATGACGATCGGGAACCTTGTTGACGATTCGCATGCTTTTCTTCAGGCCCTCACCCGGTCCTGGAATCTAGCCGATGACGGCCATGACCATCCAGATGTCCGCCTGGAGTTCAAAGACTTTCACTTCGAACTCGTAAACATTCGATACACCACCGCAAACCAGCGTCAGGGAGTAACACTAGCATCATCGTGCTATTCCTCCCCAGACCAATACCAAAGCGTATCACCCCCTGTCGAATCATTGATGCTCGGCATGATTTCGCCTAGCTGGAAGTGGCGCCTCGAATTAGCTTGTGCTGGCGTGAACCAGTAACCGGTGTTGGTGCACGGATCCCCAGCAACGACAAGATGGTCCTGAGTGGCGTTAGTACCTCGGTAATTTCTCGCGTACTCGACGAGATCCTTAGGATAGACCATGTGATCTATCTTGGTATCATCTATCCCATATAAAAAAGCGATCGCCCCCGCCTCAAAAGCCCAATAACCTACATAACTTCCGCCTTCGCCCTGCAAGTGGGTATCATGCCACGGTGCTTGCTTGAATGCGGGGTACCATTGCTTACAGTATTCGTTCAGAAGTTTAGATGATTTTTCTTTAGAGTCTGAATATATGGCTTGGATTAAAGGCGAGTATACATCATGATACCATCGATCAATATCTTGTCGATTGGGCAATGTTTTTCTTAGTAAATCCTCATACAAAGTGTCGTCGCCCGCATATCCTGCTTCGTCCATTAGAATTACGAAGCGCTTCAGTAAATCAGTGCGATGGAATAGTACGCATAGGCTAATTACTTGAACACATTCTTCATACTGATCCAACCAGTCATCTATTGCTAGTGGGGATATTTTTGGTGATTGCTCATAAATTGCTAATTTAGCTTGGCGACACTCATATTTGTCTATCAGCTCTTCAAGCAATGGAATGAGTGATTCCACCTTTTCTCCAGCTGTATAGCAGGAGAAAATTTTATCCAGTAAGAATTCTTGCATGTGCCATGCTCGAAGCGAGGCCTCCTGTTCTATAGAGTCAGACTCGAAAGTATTGGTTTTACAAAACTCAAGAACTTCTTCATATTCTTTTAGGAAGGTCATATATTGATTTTCAGTGTAGAATTCTTGTCTTTTTTTCATGCCTTAAGCCCCAATTGTCAATGTCTCTAGTTCGTTGGCATGTTGTCGCAGGACGCGGCGAGAACGTTGGCGACGGACGTTTTTGTCCAGTTGAGCAGCCCTTGGAATGTCGATGCCCCCTGACGCCCGTGGTGATCTCATTTCGCTCACAGCGCAACGTTCCGACATCGAATACCTTCTTGGGCAGTTCTTCAGGGCCGGGGTTGATGCCGCATTCCTGCAGCGCGAAGCGAAGCAGGTCAAAGAGTACTGGGGGCATAGCGTTCGGGATCCTTGTTGACGATACGTATGCTTTTCTTCAGGCCGTCACCCGGTCCTTGAATTCAACCGATGACGGCCATGACCTTCCAGATATCCACCCGGTGTTCAAAGACTTTTACTTCGAAACCCTAAACATTCGACACGCTACCGCACACCTGCGTCAGGGAGTAGCGCCAGCATTGTCATGCTATTCCTTCCCAGACCAATACCATAGCGTGTCGCCCCATTTCGAGTCGCTAATACCAGGCATGACTTCGCCTTGCTGAAAGTGACGTCTTGAACTGGCTTGGGCTGGGGTGAACCAGTAGCCTGTTTTGCTGCACGGATCGCCAGCAAGGACACGATTGACCTGAGTGTCATTAGTACCTTGGTAATTTCTTGCGTATTCGACGAGGTCCTTAGGGTAGACCCCATGGCTTATCCTGCTGTCGTCTATGTCGTATAGAAAAGCGATCGCACCTGCTTCGATGGCCCAATAGCCTACATAGTTACCTTCATCTCCCTGAAGGTGAGTGTCATGCCAAGGGGCTTGCTTGAAAGAGGCGTACCACGTACGACAATACTCCTCAAGGAAATCAGCGGCTTCATCTTTAGTTTTTGCATAGATGGCTTGGATCAATGGCGAGTATACATCGTGGTACCACTGATCAACATTATGCCTTCCTGGCAACACTTTAAAAAGTAGATCTTCATATAATGTATCGTCGCCTTCATAACCTGCACGATCTACAAGTTTTACAAACCGTTTTAGTAGATCAGGGCGATGCAATAGGATGCAGAACCCAATAACCTGAACACATTCCTCATACTCGTGAGACCAATCATCTATTGCTAAAGGGGATATTTCAGGAGAGCGCTCTAATATTGAAAGTTTTTGCTGTCGCACTTCATACTTCTCAACCAAATCTTCTAGCAGGCCATTAAGAGAGGCGATATCTTCTCCTGCTGTATAGGTTGCTGTAAGTTTTCGGAACGCTAGATTTTGAATAAAGGCTGAACGGAGCGCTGCTTCTTCTTCGGAAGACTCCGACTTGAAGGTCATAGTCTTCAGAAGTTCTACCGCCTCATCATGTTCCCTTAAAAGATACTGATAGTGCCCTTCACTAAAAAATTTTTGTCTTTTTATCATTTATTTAAACCTCAAATTTTAGCGAGTCAAGCGTAACATATTTTTTTGTCAAATATTTTTTGAGCTTATTCAGGAAACTCTTGATTTACTCTCCATAGTGAAATCCCTTGTGGTTCCTGTGAGTGGACTCGTGAGTGCTGGTCATGCGCACACTGGTATGCTCTTGGGCTAAGACTTGTGTGATATAGAGGAGTGCAGAACAGATGACATCTGCATGATCCAGCAATCTGAAGCAGCAAGGAATACCCAAGACCGGCTTTTTTTCAGATTTTTTCTTATCCATTCACTGCTTATTGGAACGACTCAAACCATGTTGCATCACTATTGAAATTTAAACCAATACCTGAATGGGAACTGACCAAGAATAGGTAACGATTCATTAACAAGCCTTGCCATTTCTCAGGTCAACCGCGTGCTGTTTCTTGACTGAAGTGGTTTCCATTGCAGGACTTTTTTTCTTGAGCGCTGTCCCGACCGGTAAATGAAGGTACTGCTCCCTTTCTTCAAGCCAGCCGTATTTTTTGAGAAAGTCTTTGACCCCTGCTTCGGCGGTAAAAATCTCAACATGAACCTGATACTTGCTGGAGACACCGCCACCCTCACCGGTCAGATTATATGTTTGCCCCAGTTAACCGTTAGGGTCTCCTGCCTTAGTCCCTGTGCGGGCGGTTTGGGTTGAGCTGCGAAAAAACAAGCAAAGCGCCTGCCGGTTTACCGTTCTCTGCAACGGCAGGATCTCCGTACATATCCAGTTTTTTGAGTATCTGGGCCCTCTTTTCGCGAAAAAGGGATGATCCTTCGGGGCATTCTAAAGCTGGATCACAGGCTCAAAATTCCCTGGTTTCCCAAAACGAAAAATTGCAGGGCTGTTCTCGTAGATGGAAAATGTCCTCGCAAAATATCGAGCTGACACAAGATTTCGCTACGTAATGCCTAATGGAAAGAAAATGGTGCGTATCCGAACGAAAAGGCTCTTGGCGGGGCAACCAAAAATGGGACGAAATAAGCTGCTCTCATCAGATTAGAGAGCGTTTACAATATTAGCGACATAGGGACGTTGTTGAAAAATTTTGATGACTGGGAAAAGCCTAGATGAAAACCACTTTCGAAACTGCTCTGGATCAGCATGAAGTCGCCGATTTTTTCAAGGGCACCGGCATTTATTTCGCAAGGGGATCTGATTGGGGCGATCATCTTTATGTCAGCAACTGGCAGGAAATGTGCGGCGTACTTAAAATGCGACGGTCAGCAAAAAGCGTATTGACAAGCATATTTGGAGAGTATGCAAAGTACCTCAGCGAAAATTATGAAGACGCGGCAGGATTACTTTCGAACATCACAGCGCATTACGTAACAAAACACAAATTTGAGTTCTTATCTACCAACCGCTATGACCTCATTGACAGTCTCGACAGCAAAACAAAAGAAAACATAGGCAGACTATTTAGACTTCTAAGAAGCGAGTATGACAAAAAAAACAACCACCTGGCAAACTATACATTCGAACAAGAAATCCAGAGACTTAAACAACTTGGCTGCTCGACCGAGCTCGAACTTCTTTAACTCTTTTAAATAAATAAAACGGACAGGACTACCGCGACACTATTATAGAGCATCAGGTTGCTTCCTCCAGCGTCACGAATACGACAGAGAAGGAAAAAGCAAAACAGAAAAGTTGAAACATCAACTCCGCAGAGCAACAGAACTACACGCTCACGTGCCCGAAACTGGATATAGTAACTATTTTGCTGGAGATGTAAAAATGCTAACCGATCTACAGGCACGCGCATCACTCATAGAGCTGATCGAAAAATATCTTAAGGGAGTAGATTCTGATTACGACCGTCTGATCGAAATCGTGCGGAATCCTTCGCGGCAAATACCGATCAGAGGTGTCCTTGAGGGCATTCGACGGTACAACAAGGTGCAGTACACGAAACAAGAGCTTGAGCTGGTCGATGAGCTTTTGTACATGTTTGGGTGAGTAGCCTACACGTTTGCGGCCGTGCTGATACTTACAGCGCCAACTTTTCTGTGGGTATCATCTGACCAGGGCCGGAGGGGCAAACGGCGCCATTATTTTTCTCCCACGATCACACCTCCGCGATCGGCCCAAAACGCAGGCACCGTTGCGGTGAAAGCAGTACAGCTAACTGCCCCTCTACGTAGAACGCCCCCAAATCGCGAAGCAACACAAGCTCAACGCCGAGCTGACGGAGGACGTGATTAAGCCGTACGCAGGATTGCTTTCAAAGCCTTGCATGTAGCGGGGGGTAAGAAATATGATGCAAAGGCCTTGGCCAGAAATGCCAACGAGCACTTCAAGTGCTATTAATGTTAAGCCCGTTACTCTGACTTGTATACTCGGAAATAGACGAAAGTGACAATTGACAAGAGCATCGAACTAGAAATTATTGATCTAATGGACGCACTCGTTCATGGTAATTTTGATAAAATATCCGCTAAAAATTGGTACGGCAGACTTAACAGACCGGATATTGAGGCAAGACTCGCTGAGTACTGCAATACATTGGCATTACCTCCTGCATTTTTCGTAGAGAAGATAGATAGTTATGAGTACAATGATGGCTCTGGCTTGGCTCTGAATGTACCACTATGGACCAAGGAAGAAGGAATGAGCGACCTGACTCTTTCCCTTGAGTTGCTATATAGCGAAACAAAAGCGAAGCTTCAAATGACAGACCTTCGTGTTCTATGAAAACCTGCATGGGTTTTCTCGCCAGCTTCAGTTGCGCCCCTCCAAGCAAAATACGAAGGTCCCGTTTTTTTGAGCTAAGAAGTGAGACTAACCTGACCACCTTAAAAAGCAAGGACCGAGAAACAGTACACCTCTTAAAAATTAAGCCAACTAGCAGAATATTCAATACAAAGTTCGGAGCGGAAATCAAGCAGTTATTTAAAAGAAAGAATAATTATCCGAAGAAAAAATCGGCACTAAGCAAAAGCCCCTTATCGACGCTGAACTATCGCTGCTGGAAAGACATGCAAAAACTCGCCAACCAAACCGATGCCCGGAAACAACTTCAATGATTACAAATTTTGAAAAAGCCTTAAACCGAGGTGAGTTCCCTGCATACTTTAGAGGGCATGGCGATTACTTTAAAAGAGAACCAGACTGGGGCACTCATCTACATGTAATTAATTGGCAAGGACTCTGTGCTTTTCTAATAAACGCAAAGAAACCCCCACATCCTGTTAAGCACTGCATTTTCAAAATATCTAACTACGATCACCAAAACCAACAAAGACGCAGAAGGTCTGTTAGAAAACATAGGGTGCTACTACTATATGAGAAAAAAAAACGATACCCTGCGCACTAACGGATTTGACCTGATTCGCGACCTTTCCATAGAAGAGAAGCTAATAATCTCCAGCACAATAACTTTCCTCGAACAAAATATAAACAACACGCAACACGAGCAAGACATTGAAAGCTACAACCGAAGGATCACAAATCTCATTAATGATGGCGGGCCAAAAAACATTAAAAACCTTTAAACCTCCGAATAGTAATATTTTTATGCTATAAATAAGATCCGACGCCTTAGGTCGTCGAATAGAAAAACCGTTGATGTGCAAAAGACAGAGTTCATGTGGAAAGGTGATCACCTCATCGCAGAAAGCGCCGAGCATCTTTATCGAGCCTACGTCTACAAGCCGGGCACCTTCCGTAGGCTGGAAATTCTTGATGGCGAAGGTCCGGCCAAAGTAATGCAGTTATAGTACCAACTTGGCCACCTGGTTTTAGCGCTGATGCAGAGTTGCGCCTGCTGCCGATTTGGCGTTGCCCTATAAGTATTCAGGCCAAAGTCCGACCTGCTAATGCTTTGCGAAGTAGAAGCTTGGCTCAGCAAAACTTCGGCAACTGGGTCAATTCTTCATCAGCGGCATCACTTCCCTTCTTAACTGGACGCTTCGAATGATTCTTGAGGTCCTCACAAAACAATCGGGACGATAGATTCAATTAGCGACGCCAGTCACCAAATGACTCAGCTGCGTCAATGTAACGTATAGCCGATTGCACATCCCGCCAACCAACGTAGTCCATCAACGCTTTGGTTCCCCAACAGCGCGTTGTCAGGTACACCGAACGGCTCCTGTCGAAAAAGCACTCCAGATCAGGTTGTTCTTTTTTGACAGGAGCAAGCCCCAGCATCAGCCCATCCAATTCTGCAGCCAGTAGGCGTAAGGTATCGGCAGCACCGAAGCCGGATCAGAGAGGCCTAACACTCGCGCTGCGGGAAATGGCCAGTGAGGATTAGCCAGCAGTGTCCGTGCAAAACAGACCAGGTCCAGAGCTCCGGAGCGTACGAACTCATCCGCTTCATGAGCGTCCGTGATCATCCAGCTCATCAGTGCGAATACTTGCCTTTGGAGACAGGAAAGCCTGACCGAGAAAACCGTGAGCAAAATGCAGTTCCAGCCATTCAAACCCCGCACCAAGTGCCCGCGCAGCGGCGCTGGTGAAGTCAGCTTGTATATGACGAATGCCTTCGTGGGTCAGCTCGTCAGGAATGTAGGAAGACTCAGGCACGTAAGGCAGCACACTCGATGAAACAGGCTTCCAGCTTTGCGGGTCTGAAAGATCGAGTGGATGCCCGCCTTCCCAGGGAGGCGTGCATCCGGCTTTGCGTCCTGCGTGCCCCAGTTGAATGCCGGGTACTGCTCCGGCGTTTTTGATCAGTGCGACGACCTCGGCAAAGCCAGCCACTTGACTGTCGCTCCAGAGCCCTGCATCACCCGGTGTGATCCGGCCCTCCGGGTTGACTGAAGTTGCCTCGACCACCACCAGACCGGCTCCGCCTTTCGCCAGGGTTTCATAGTGAGTTTTATGCCAGCCATTCAACGCGCCATCTACGGCTTGATACTGGCACATTGGTGAGGCCACGATGCGGTTACGCAGCGTCACATCCTTTAATTGATAGGGTGAAAATAGCGAGGTCATGAGTTCATCCGCTGGTTGATATGAATCAGCAGATTATGGCTTTCGAGAGGGGGACATTATTTGCCTGAAGGAAGCTAAAGACTGCACAAAATGACGGTCTTCAGCGCAGCAGCCCTGCCGTCCCCGTTTACTTCCGGGTGCCTCCAGAGGATATATTCGGTTACTTTTCACGGAGGATCGAACCATGCCGTTTCGTAACTACCTGCGAATGTTCACGCTGCTCACAGCGTTCAGCCTAGCCCTCAGCACAGTCTCCACACCAGCCTGGTCAGCCACTAAAAGCGCAAAACGCGGCATCGCTTATGACATAGCGTCACCTGCGGACTTGAGTGCTTTGTCCCCGGGAATCAGTTGGTGGTACAACTGGAGTCCAAAGCCACACGACCGGCTCGCCGCGTATAACTACTCCTCCACCTACGGGGTCGACTTCATCCCCATGGTCTGGAACGCCAATGTCGATGACGGTCAGCTCAAACTCTACCTGCAGGCCCACCCGGATATCCGCTACTTACTGGTGATCAATGAGCCCAATCTCGTTGATCAGGCCAACATGACACCCGAAGCGGCCGCGCGATTCTGGCCAAGGCTGGAACAGATATCCGCGCAGACCGGGGTAAAGCTGGTTGGCCCCGCGATGAACTGGGGAACGATGTCGGGTTATGGCGACCCGGTTGTGTGGCTTGACGCCTTCTATGCTGCGTACCGTGCGCAAAATCAGAATCGCGATCCGAAGATCGACTATCTGGCGTTTCATTGGTACGACTATGGGCTGTCAGGCATGCTCGACAGGCTATCCAAATATGGCAAACCCTTTTGGGTCACCGAGTTCGCCAACTGGCACTCCCCGATTGACGGGGTGCAGATCGACACGCTTGAAAAGCAAAAGCAGCAGATGGCGGAGATGGTGGCGGTCTGCGAGAACCGCGCGGATGTGTTTCGGTATGCCTGGTTCACGGGTCGCATGAATGATGACCCGCACTTTTCAAGCCTGTTGAACGATGAAGGAAGGCTGACAGAACTGGGTAAGCATTATCTTTCGCTGCCATTCAATCAGTAGCGGGTACCAGCGGTCATCGGGACCTGGAGCCTGCCCATGCGCGTCAAAGTCGAGCTGGATGCCCGTAGGTGTCCAGCGCGTACGAGGCCGCCAGGGACGCTGAACCTATCTCGGTCAGCCCACTGATGATGTGCTGGGTGTAGGGAAAAGCAGGGTCTTCATCCAGCACTCTCTCCGACACCAACAGCCCTTCTTTCACAAGCACGTCTATCGCCAACACACAGCGCACGATGGACGGAAAGTTTGGCTGGCCGCGCACCAGTTGCATGTATATCTGACCGCATGTCAGCTTTCGCGGCGCACCGCCGCGTGGCTTTCCATCACTTAATAACCAGACCGCTTTTAAAATGGCCAGATCCACCTCGAGAGGGTCTGTAAGCTCTGAGCTGAATCCAAAGCCGGGTAACAGAAAGGGACGCGCTTGGGATGTCACAGTTAAACCTCTGAGTGTCATTAGCCTGAACCACCGCACTTATTCACCCTGGACGCTTTTCTTACCTGTAGGCATGAGCAGCGTGGCACGCCCGAATTCTTCACAAGGCGACAGGACGGCGAGCACTTTTATGGCCCGACTACTTTAACACCGCTGAAAACAGAGCTCTCACTCTGTTTTTCAGAAAGATTTTTTATAGCTGATAACTGAGAATGTACAGCAGAAATAACCAATAAATACTTTTAAATCAGATAAAATCAATATTAATTTTAAATAAATTAAAAACACACGATAAAAACAAATCAAATATTTAACTTCATTTTTTTGCCGCCACAGAACTTTAAGCTCACACTGCTGACTTACTGTCTGCAGCCTGTAGTAAACCTCCACGCGCTGACACTTCTTCGTTACCCACTTCTATTTGGAGATTCTCCCGATGGCTAGAAGCTTGCTGCCTCTTGCTGCCATTTTTCTGATGGGCCTCACCACACTTTCTGTATCAGCCGCCGAAAACAAAAATCCCCTGCCGTCGACATCGAGTGATGTGCGCGTGGAAGTCGAGGCCAAACGCGAGCAGATCACTGGCGCCGAAAGCGCTACAAAAAGCCAGTCGACAGGCGCGCAGACGGTGCTGGACGCCCCGGTCGTGACCGACGACGCCCCAACGACCGATGACGAGAAATGAGTCTTCGTTTGATACGCAGCACACACCCTATCGAACGAATTCAGGAGTAGCTCCATGTCCATGATCAAACAAGGCTTAGGCCTGAGTCTGCTTGCGTTGAGCATTGCTCAGGCAGGCACCGTAATGGCTGTCACCCCGATGACGGGCAATGAGGTCGAAGCGCGGGTTGGCGCGATGCTCGACAACATGACCCAGTCGGAAAAAATCAACTTCTCGCGCGTCGATGACGGACGCATGATTCCCAAGCTGGACAAGTTCAACCTGCAAGGCACAGTCGCCTACGACTCGGCCATGGGCGTGCTGGTCGGCGGCAAGACCTTCGGTGCGCAGTACCCGTCACCTTCGGCATTGGCCGCGACCTGGAGCATCAACCGGGCCAAGGAATTCGGTCTGGCGATTGGTTACGAAACCCGGATCGCTGGCGGTCAGCAAATGCTGTCTCCGGCCATCAACCTCTATCGCACCCCGTTCAACGGGCGCTCCGCCGAGTACATGAGTGGTGAAGATCCATTCCTCGGCGCAGTGTTGGCTCCGGCCGTCACTAACGGTATTCAGGTTCAGGGTGTTCAGTCTGCCGCCAAGCATTACCTGATGAACGAGCAAGAGGCGAACCGGCACTATCTGGACGTCAAAATTGACGAGCGCGCCATGCAGGAACTGTATCTGCCCGGCTTCGAATCGCTGGTCAAGAACTCGAACATTGCCTCGATCATGTGCGGTTACAACAAGATCAATGGCGAATATGCCTGTGAGAATCATCACCTGATCACTGACATCCTGAAAGGCCAGTGGGGCTTCCAGGGCAACGTGATGAGTGACTTCAACTCGGTTCAGGACGCGTTCAAAGGCGCCTGGGCAGGCACCGATATCGACATGCCAAGCGGCCTGCAATTCACTGAAGCCAAGTTGCTGCCCTATGTCTGGAACGGCCAACTGCATCAGAGCGTGATCGACGACAAAGTCCGCAGGAATCTCAGGGCACTGGTCAGCTACGGCTTTGACAAGGGCATCAACAAGGCTCAGCCTCTGGAGCACCGCGAGTACGGCCAACTGGCTGCGCTGAACGTCGCGAGGGAGTCGATTGTGCTCCTGCGCAACGAACCCGTAGACGGGCAGAAACCTCTGCTGCCACTGCCGAAAACGGCGAAGATCGCTGTCATCGGCGACCTGGCAATGCAGCCACCGACTGCGCCATTCGGTACCGCTTACTCAGCGCCTGCCAGCTATGTAACCGAACTCAGCGGCCTCAAGCAGCTGGCGTCGAGCACAAGCAATGTCGATTACCTGCCGCAGATGAGCCTCGATCCGAAATCGTCGGTCTGGTATCAGCCGGGTACGGGTAAAGGCAAAGGGAAAGAAGCCATCAGCAACACGGGTGTGAAAGCCGAGTACTACGCTAACACCACGTTGTCCGGCGATCCTGTTGCAACCCGCATCGAGCCAGGCCTCAACCTGAGCTGGATCACCAACACCAACGTAACCGACAGCGGCACCAGCGCGGTAACCGGTTACAACCCGGCACCGGGCGCGTTCTCGGCTCGCTTCACCAGCAAGATCAAACCTACCATCACCGGCCCGCACGTCTTCAAAGTCCGTGCCGATGGTGCCTACAAGCTCTGGATCAACGACGAGCTGGTGGTTGAGGATGAAGACAAGCAGGTTTCATTCGACCTGATTCCTGTGGTGCCACGTACCGTCAAGACTGTCGCGCTGAAAGCCGGCACCGAGTACAACGTGCGCCTGGAATATCGTCGACTCAAAGGCAATTACACCCCGGTGCTGGGCGGCATGAATGGCGTGCAATTGAGCTGGGCGTCGCTGCGTCCACCGACCAATCTGGCTGACTATGACGCAGTCGTGGTGGCAGCGGGCAGCAACTTCGAATACGAAGGCGAGTCCCTTGATCACCCGTTCGAACTGCCGCAATTTCAGTCTGAGTTGATCAGCTTCGTGCAGAGAGCCAACCCTAAAACCATCGTCGTGATGCACGGCGGCGGCGGTATGGATATGCAACCGTGGGCAACCAAGGTTGCTGCTTCCCTGCACGCCTGGTTCCCGGGTCAGCAAGGCGGTCAGGCACTGGCGGAAATCCTGTACGGCAAGGTCAACCCATCTGGCAAGCTGCCTATCACGCTGGACAAGAAAGTGCAGGACAACCCGAGCTTCGCCTCGTACTCCGATCCGGCACCGTACTACTTCAGCAGCCCTAAACCGCCGACTGAAATGACCTACAGCGAAGGCCTGTATCTGGGCTACCGCGGTTACGACAAGAACCATGCGAAGCCGCTCTACCCGTTCGGTTTCGGGATGTCGTACACGACATACCAATACAGCGACCTGAAGCTGTCGAGCAACGTTCTTGCACCTGGCGCAACCATCAAGGCCACGTTCACCGTGACCAACACGGGCGACAAGCCTGGTTTCGAAGTCGCTCAGCTGTATGTGCAGCCTTCAAAGCCACAAGTTGATCGTCCGGAAAAAGAGCTGAAGGGCTTCTCCAAGGTTTACCTGAAGCCGGGCGAAAGCAAAACCGTAACGATCCCGCTGGACTCCCGTTCGTTCGCCTACTATTCGCCTGACGCTGTCAGCTGGATCGTAGACCCGGGCAAGTTCAAGGTTCTGGTGGGCAAGGATTCGGAAGACCTGGCACTGAACCGCACCGTCGTCGCGCTGTATGGCGAGAAATTATCGACGCGTGAATCCAACCCTCTCCCGATTCCGCTGCGCAACGCAGTTCAGGTCAAGCCAGAACAGGCTTACTGAGTCACCTTCAAAAAGGCTTGATCGGTGGTTGCAACAACCACCGGTTACTGACCATCGAGCGGCCGTACTCAGTCGAGTCCGGCCTGCTTGAGGTCTGACGCCAAACGCTCAAGAAACCTCGCAAAAGCACGCTCGATCGGTACGTAATCGGGGGAGCGTAGCCATTGAATCTGCATTCCGTCCATCATCGACGCAATCTCAAGACTGACCTGCTTCACATCGGTGTCCGCGCGAATTTCGCCCGCTTCGATCAGCAGATTGAGTTGAGCGTTAATGTGGCCATGCACAATCTCAAAGCGTTCGCTGAACCACCGGTTGGCCGGGTGAGTCACGGACAGGCTTTCTGTGTTGATGATCATCAACGCCTGACTGACAGCAGCGTCTTCGGTACTGAACTTCATGATGAACTGCAGAAACGCTAAAAACCCGTCCAGCGACGCAACCTCATCAGCTTCCTGTAACCGGGATGCGATGTACTGATCCCGATGCTGCAAGACGGCGTGCAACAACGCGAGCTTATTAGGAAAGTGATGTAGCAACCCGACTTGCGATATGCCCGCGACCTTGGCAACGTTGGTCAGCGTAGCGCCCGCAAACCCGTCCCTGGCAAAAATCACCATGGCGGCCTGAATGATTTCCAGCTTGCGCATATCCCCTTTGGGGATGTGGCGACGCTTGGGAGGCGCGACCGGGTCAGGAATGGGAGTATTTTTTGGCATTTGAATAGCACTGTCCGTTGCGCAAATATGAAACCTGTCAGCGTATGGATTTCGCGCTGAAGCGTTCACTTATAGGCCAAACAGTACCCATAGAGAAATTTTCGGAAAATTCATCAGCGATGCACCAATGGATGTAACCCTACGCCCATGCAGTACGGGTGAAAAGCGTCCAGAACTGCACGTAGATCCAGTCGGTCGCGGAACATACCATGTGCCCTTGAAGCTGACAAATACACCACCGTTCGTAATACATGACCACAAAGGACTGCCCTCCATGGAAACACGCAAGGTTCGAATCACAGGCGAACATCTTCTGTCGGATAACTGGTATCTGCTGAAAAATATCGAGTTCGAAATGCCGCGCCGGGACGGCAGTTGGCAGGCAGTCACCCGCGAGGTATACGACAGGGGCAATGGTGCCACGATCGGGCTTTACAACCTGGCAAAACGGACGGTTATTCTCACTCGGCAATTTCGCATCCCGGCTTTCGTCAACGGGCACGATGGTTACTTGATCGAAGCGGCTGCGGGCCTGCTGGATAACGCCAGTCCCGAAGAGCGAATCCGCCTGGAAGCCGAAGAGGAAACCGGTTACCGGGTCAAATCGGTGCGCAAAATCTATGACGCGTTCATGAGCCCGGGCTCAGTGACTGAGCGCCTGCATTTCTTTGTCGGGGAATACCAGCCGGAAGATCGCATCAATGACGGTGGTGGACTGGTTGAAGAAGGCGAGGACATCGAAGTGCTGGAACTGCCCTTCGATCTGGCGCTGGAGATGGTCGACGACGGCCGGATCATGGACGGCAAAACCATTATCCTTCTGCAGTACATCAAACAGCTCATGCCTCCCTCTTCCGGCCTGATGATTCTGGTGGCAGGCCCTTACCGTTCGGGCACCGGCGATGACCCCGCCTTGCTGGAAGCCAATGTACAGGCCATGCAAGCAGCCGCCGCAGAACTGCTGAGTGCCGGGCACTTCCCGATGGTCGCAGAATGGGTCGCGCTACCTTTGGTGCAACTGACGGGTTCCAAAAGCATCGGTGACGAAGTGTTCCAGAAGCATTTCCATGAATACGCGAAAAAGCTGCTGCAACGCTGTGACGGCGTATTGCGCATCGGCGGCCCTTCCGAGGGCGCGGACCTGATGGTTGAACTGGCTCAGCAGCGGGGCTTGGCGGTGTATCGCGGCCTTGATGAGGTTCCACATATTCAATAAGGGGCTGACAACATTGGGCCTTTAGGCCCGCACCGAGGTTACGAGGCCAGCGATGGCGGCGTGTCTGACACACCGCCATCGCAGCCGTCGTGACCTCCGACAGCTCCTACAGAGGCCGGAGCGTGCACTCCATCTGTAGGAGCTGCCGAAGGCTGCGATTGGGATATGTCAGACACACCGCTATCGCAGCCGTCGTGACCTCCGACAGCTCCTACAGAGGCCGAAGCGTGCACTCCATCTGTAGGAGCTGCCGAAGGCTGCGATTGGGATATGTCAGACACACCGCCATCGCTGGCCTCGTAACCTCGGTGAGCTTCTACAAGATTGATTTGAAATGCCCTTAAACCAACACCTCCTGCCGATACTCAAGTGGCGTACAGCCAAACTCTCGACGGAATACGGTGTGCAAATACTGCGCAGATTTGAAACCGCAATTGCGTGCCGTGTCTGCAATGGTCGAGTCGGTGTTCTTCAGGCCATTGGCCGCTGCCTCAAGTTTGAAGCGCAGGATTTCGTCATGCACGCTGCAGCCCCGCGCCTGGCGAAAGTGCGACTCCAGCGATGAACGCGACACACCCACGTAAGCCGCGACTTGCGCGGTCTTGATGCCCTGGCAGGCATATTGGCGAATGAACAGCAGCGCTTGCATCACATAAGGATCCCCTAACGGCTGGTGCAGGCTCGATACCTGGACGTTGATCGAGTCCGGCGGAATCAGAATGTGCGTGCCCTTGGCTGGCATGCCGTGCAGCATTTGATGCAGCAATTGCGCGGCCGTGCGCCCCATGGTTTCGGTGCCCTGGCTGACGGAGCTCAAAGGCACGCGGGTCAGGCTACGCGTGAGCGGATCGTTATCGATGCCGATCAGCGCCACCTGCTCCGGAACAGAAATCCCTGCCGTCAGACAGGCCTGCAACAATTGCCGTGCGCGGGCGTCACTGACGGCAATGATGCCGATGGGTTTAGGCAGGCTGTGCAGCCACGCGATCTGCTGCTCGACGGCGCTGTTCCAGAGTGGCGCGCTGGTACCCATGCCGCGGTAGATCTCGCCGTGCAGGCCATCGCGCTGCATCAGCTTGCGAAAAGCTTTTTCCCGCTCCTGAGCCCAACGATTGGCTTGCGCTTCAGGCAGGCTGAAGCAGGCAAAACAGGTCAGTCCGGCTTCGATCAGGTGCTCATACGCCAGCGTCATCAGCGCCTGATTATCAGTGGCGACGTAAGGAATACCTTGCGGATAGTCACGCTCGTTTTCATATGAACCGCCGACCGCCACCACCGGCAACCTGATTCCGGCCAGCGCCTCGCCAATCATCGGGTCATCGAAGTCGGCAATGATCCCGTCGCCCTGCCAGCGCTCGATACCTTTCAGGCGGCAGAGAAAGTCCTCCTCCAGAAACAAATCCCAGGAGGCGCGAGTACTGCTCAAGTAGTTGCCGATACCGCTGATGATGCCGCGGTCGTAGATTTTGCCGCCGTTGAACAACAGTGCAACGCGGTGAACAGGCGGTACGGTTTTCATTGTTATTGTCCTGGGCCGGCCCGAGGTTATCGAAACAGACTAGGCGCGGCGCCGCAGAATCTCAATACGCAAAATCGCACTCCGTGTTGATGATTTTCATAATCGGGAGCAACTGGACCGTTGCTAGTATCGAAGCACCGACAAGAGCAATCGATTAGAACATTCGATTAGAACAACCGATAAAAACAAAAAGGACATTGCGAATGCCATATTTCCCCGATATCGACCGAATTCGCTACGAAGGCCCCGACAGCGATTCGCCCCTCGCCTTTCGCCACTACGATGCGAACAAAATCATCATGGGCAAACCGATGCGCGAGCACCTGCGCATGGCGGCCTGTTACTGGCACACGTTCGTCTGGCCCGGTTCCGATGTGTTCGGCGCAGGCACCTTCAAACGCCAATGGCAGCGCCCCGGCGACCCGCTGGAAGTGGCGATGGGCAAGGCGGAGGCGGCATTCGAGTTCTTCACCAAACTGGGCATCGACTATTACTGCTTCCATGACACCGATGTTGCCCCGGAAGGCAGCTCACTCAAGGAGTACCGCAATAATTTTGCGCAAATGGTCGACCATCTGGAGCGCCATCAGGAACAAAGCGGCATCAAGCTTTTGTGGGGCACCGCCAACTGTTTCAGCAATCCGCGCTTTGCTGCTGGCGCTGCGAGCAATCCTGATCCGGAAGTCTTCGCCTGTGCCGCTGCGCAGGTGTTCAGCGCCATGAACGCAACCCAGCGTCTCGGTGGCGCCAACTACGTGTTATGGGGCGGACGCGAGGGCTACGAAACGCTCCTCAATACGGACTTGAAACGCGAGCGCGAGCAGCTGGGCCGCTTTATGCGCATGGTGGTTGAGCACAAGCACCAGATCAATTTCAAAGGCGACCTGCTGATCGAGCCCAAACCGCAGGAGCCGACCAAACACCAATACGATTACGACAGCGCCACCGTGTTTGGCTTTTTGCAGCAGTTCGGCCTGGAAAACGAAATCAAGGTCAACATCGAGGCCAACCACGCGACCCTGGCCGGTCATAGCTTTCATCACGAAATCGCGACGGCTGCCTCTTTAGGGATTTTCGGCAGCATCGATGCCAACCGCGGCGACCCACAAAACGGCTGGGACACTGACCAGTTCCCCAACAGCGTCGAGGAAATGACTCTCGCCACTTACGAAATCCTCAAAGCAGGCGGGTTCAAAAACGGTGGGTTCAACTTCGACTCCAAGGTGCGTCGTCAGAGCCTGGACGAAGTCGATCTGTTCCACGGGCATGTCGCGGCGATGGATGTTCTCGCCCTATCCCTGGAACGCGCTGCGGCCATGCTGGAGAACGACCGGCTTCAGCACTTCAAGGACCAACGCTACGCGGGCTGGCAGCAGCCATTGGGCCAGGGAGTGCTGGCGGGCGAGTTCACCCTTCAGTCACTGGCCGAACATGCCTTTGCCAAAGAGCTTAATCCGCAAGCCGTCAGCGGCAGGCAGGAAATGCTCGAAAACGTTGTTAACCAGTTCATTTATCGCTGATCGCAATCGAGGTCTACGGGCACCGCAATCCGGTTACATTCGCGCGACAAATCTGTGCTCGCGGTGCCTTGCGAGTCTCTACAGTTCTACCAGCACGATATTCATCGTCAGGCAGTCGCTTCTAAAAACAACAATAAAAGGACGCACCACTATGAAGAGTTTTAAACGCACGCTACTGGTTGGCGCTTTGGCGCTGCTGTCTATTCCGGCCATGGCCGACCCTGCTCATCCGAAAATCGGCTTTTCCATCGATGACCTGCGCCTGGAACGCTGGTCCCGCGACCGCGATTACTTTGTCGCGGCGGCGGAAAAAATGGATGCCAAGGTCTTTGTACAATCGGCCGATGCCAACGAGCAGAAGCAGATTTCGCAGATCGAGAACCTCATTTCCCGTGGCGTCGATGTCATCGTGATCGTGCCATTCAATGCCACAGTGCTGACCAACGCAGTGGCCGAGGCGAAGAAAGCCGGGATCAAGGTCGTGTCCTATGACCGGTTGATTCTCAATGCTGACATCGACGCGTACATCTCCTTCGATAACGAAAAGGTGGGTGAGATGCAGGCCAGCGGCGTGTTGAAAGCAGCGCCCAAGGGTAATTACTTTTTGCTCGGCGGCGCGCCGACCGACAACAACGCGAAAGTGCTGCGCGAAGGCCAGATGAAGGTGTTGCAGCCAGCGATCGACAAGGGCGATATCAAAATCGTCGGCCAGCAGTGGGTAAAAGAGTGGAACCCGACTGAAGCGCTGAGCATCGTCGAGAACGCCCTGACCCGTAACGACAACAAGATCGACGGCATCGTTGCCTCCAACGACGCCACCGCAGGCGGTGCCATTCAGGCACTGGCCGCACAGAAGCTGGCGGGCAAGGTGCCGATTTCGGGCCAGGATGCCGACCTCGCAGCGGTCAAGCGCGTGATCGATGGCACGCAGACCATGACTGTCTACAAGCCGCTGAAACTCATCGCCTCCGAAGCGGCCAAGCTCTCGGTGCAACTGGCGCGCAATGAAAAACCCACCTACAGCTCGCAGTACGACAACGGCAGCAAGAAAGTCGACACCATCCTGCTCACGCCGACCCCGTTGACCAAGGACAACATTGATCTGCTGGAAAAAGACGGGTTCTACACCAAGGCGCAGATTGAGGGTAAGTGATCTGAGCGCGCACCTCGCTCCGATCAAAAAATGCATTCCTCTGGATTGAAATGCATTTTCTGTAGGAGCTGCCGAAGGCTGCGAAGGCATCCGTCCTGACACACCGCCATCGCAGCCTTCGGCAGCTCCTACAGAAACCGTGTCTGCCTGCACCCGCTTATTTCTGAGCATTCGCCATGTCCGAATACCTGCTGCAAATGAATGGCATCGTCAAAACGTTCGACGGGGTAAAAGCCCTCAACGGCATTGATATCAATGTCAGGCCAGGAGAATGCGTCGGCCTGTGTGGCGAAAATGGCGCGGGTAAATCCACGCTGATGAAAGTGCTGTCGGCGGTCTATCCGCATGGCACCTGGGAAGGCGAAATTCTCTGGGACGGTCAGCCGCTGAAAGCACAGTCGATCAGCGAAACCGAAGCGGCCGGGATCGTGATCATTCACCAGGAACTGACCCTGGTACCCGATCTGTCGGTGACCGAGAACATCTTTATGGGCCACGAGATGACCCTGTTCGGCGGGCGCATGAATTACCCCGCCATGACCCACCGCGCCGAAGCCCTGATGCGCGAGCTGAAAGTTCCGGACATGAACGTTTCGCTGCCGGTTTCCCAATACGGCGGCGGCTATCAGCAACTGGTGGAAATCGCCAAAGCGCTGAACAAGCAGGCGCGGCTGTTGATCCTTGATGAGCCCTCGTCAGCCTTGACCCGTTCTGAGATCGAGGTACTGCTGGATATCATCCACGACCTCAAGTCCAAAGGCGTTGCATGCGTCTACATCTCTCACAAACTCGATGAAGTCGCCGCTGTATGCGACACCATTTCAGTGATCCGTGACGGCAAACACATCGCCACCACCGCGATGGCAGACATGGACATTGCCCGGATCATCACCCAGATGGTCGGGCGTGAAATGAGCAACGTGTACCCCACCGAACCCCATGACATTGGCGAAGTGATTTTCGAGGCGCGCCATATCACCTGCTACGACGTCGACAATCCAAAGCGCAAACGTGTCGACGATATTTCATTCGCCCTCAAGCGTGGCGAGATACTCGGCATCGCCGGGCTGGTCGGCGCAGGCCGCACGGAACTGGTCTCGGCATTATTCGGTGCCTACCCCGGCCGCCACGAGGGCGAAGCCTGGCTGGACGGAAAACTCGTCGACACCCGCACGCCGCTGAAATCCATTCGTGCCGGACTGTGCATGGTCCCCGAAGATCGCAAGCGCCAGGGCATCATTCCCGATCTGGGGGTCGGCCAAAACATCACCCTCGCAGTGCTGGACTCATACTCCAGACTGACCCGCATTGACGCCGAAGCCGAACTGGACAGCATCGACAAGGAAATCTCGCGCATGCACCTCAAGACCGCGAGCCCGTTCCTGCCGATCACCAGCCTGTCGGGCGGCAATCAGCAAAAAGCCGTCCTGGCGAAAATGCTGCTGACCCAGCCCCGAGTGCTGATTCTCGATGAGCCCACCCGAGGCGTGGATGTGGGCGCCAAATACGAGATCTACAAATTGATGGGAGCGCTGGCGGCCGCGGGCGTGTCGATCATCATGGTGTCTTCGGAGCTGGCCGAAGTACTCGGCGTCTCCGACCGGGTGCTGGTCATCGGCGAAGGCCAGCTACGGGGTGACTTCATCAACCACAACCTCACTCAGGAGCAGTTACTCGCCGCAGCCCTCAGTCAAACCGCTGACCCTAACAACAATAATGATCGGAAGTCCGCGTAGATGAATCAGGTCAAACAGCTCTTCACACGCTACAAAATGCTTGCGCTGGTCATCGCCGTGGCGGTCATCTGGCTGTTCTTCAGTTGGCAGACCGACGGTGGATTCCTGACCCCGCGCAATCTTTCCAACTTGCTGCGGCAAATGTCCATCACGGGAATACTTGCCTGCGGCATGGTGCTGGTGATCATCAGTGGCGAAATCGACCTGTCGGTCGGATCATTGCTCGGGCTGCTCGGTGGACTGGCGGCCATTCTTGACGTGGTTTATCACATCCCACTGTTGGCCAACCTGAGCCTCGTCGCGCTGTGCGGGCTGATGATTGGCCTTGCCAATGGCTACATGACGGCGTACCTGCGCATCCCGTCGTTCATCGTCGGTCTGGGCGGCATGCTGGCGTTCCGCGGCATTCTGCTGGGCATTACCGGCGGCACAACTATCGCCCCGGTCTCGCCGGAACTGGTGTACGTCGGTCAGGGATATCTGCCGCATTCGGTCGGAACGGGACTGGGCATCGTGCTGTTCGCGCTGACGCTTTACCTGACCTGGAAACAACGTCGCAATCGCGCCGTCCACGGTCTGGCGGCACATTCATTGGTGCGGGACGTCTTGCGTGTCGTGTTGATCGGCGCGGTGCTGGCCGGATTCGTCCAGACCCTCAACAGCTACGACGGCATCCCGGTGCCGGTGCTGCTCTTGCTGGTCCTTTTGGGTGTGTTCAGTTACGTCACCAGCCAGACCGTGTTCGGCCGACGGGTTTATTCGGTGGGCAGCAATATGGAGGCGACGCGGCTGTCCGGCATCAATGTGCAGGCCGTCAAACTGTGGATCTTCGGGATTATGGGCGTGATGTGTGCGCTAGCCGGCATGGTCAACACCGCACGCCTGGCGGCGGGCTCGCCTTCTGCCGGAAGCATGGGCGAACTCGACGCCATCGCCGCCTGCTTCATCGGCGGCACCTCGATGCGCGGCGGCTCCGGCACCGTTTACGGCGCGCTGCTCGGTGCACTGGTCATCACAAGTCTGGACAACGGCATGTCCATGCTCGACGTGGACAGCTACTGGCAGATGATCGTCAAAGGCAGCATTCTGGTATTGGCGGTTTGGGTGGATGTCAGTACCCGGATGGGGCGGCGTTGATCGCGCATGTGGCTTGAAATGCATTCCCGGTAGGAGCCAACTTGTTGGCGAGGCTTAATTCCTGACGATGCAGGCCTGACGTCTCGCCAACAAGTTGGCCTACAGGTCAACCGTTTGGCCTATCACGAGGCATTACGCCTCAATGCGCACCCAACTCACGAATATTCGCCTTCAATTCCTGGAAGTCATACTCGGACAAGCCGACGTAATCGAGTACCAGGTGGCTGATGGAGTTCCACTCATGATCGGCGCTTTCCTTGCCCAGTATCCGGTAGGACTCGCAGATGTGTTCGGCCATTTTCAGAATCGCCAGCAGATTCTTCACCTGACTGTGCTGTCCCGAATCATCACTGAACACCGCGTAGGCGTTGTGATGCCGGGCGATGGTCGTTGACATGTGTTCCGGCAACCGCCAGGCCTTTGCGGTGTAGTAACCCACGACGGCGTGGTTGGTGTTGAAGGCTTTGTTTTCCACGTCGACGATGCGCTGCTGGTCACTGGCGCCCGCGTACCCCTGCTCCAGCACCGACATGTAGCCCGGGAATTTCTTGTACATCAATGGCACGCCGCAATCATGGAACAGGCCCAGGGCGTAGGCTTCATCGACGGCCTGCGAGCCAAGCCGTTTGGCCAGCGCCAGACACGTCATGGCGATGTCTTGCGCGGTGTCCCAGAAGCGGTTGAGGGTCACGATGGACTCATCGTTCATGCCGCCGCGAATGGACAAGCCGTTGACGATGTTGATCACCGAACGACTGCCCAACAGATTCACAGCGCGCTGAATCGACGAGATCCGGTTGCTCAAACCGAAGTAGCTGGAGTTGACGATCTTGAGCAGCGCCCCTGCAATACCGGGGTCCTGGGAAATCAAGCGGGCGATCTCGGCCAGATCGGGGTCCGGCATGTACTGCTCGATCTGCAGGTCCACCAGGATCTGTGGTTGCGGCGGCACGATGATGCCCTGCAAGGCCTGTTTGACTTTCTCGTCGGTAAACTCGGGCTCTGATGACATACGCTTCCCTGGACACTCACTCAATACGTGATATGGCCCGACTCTAGCGAATAGAAAAGACATTTGCGATGGGGCATTGCCTGATTGACAAAGCCACCGGCTACTGACGATGGTTGTGTAACTGATACCACTCGACAAAAAACCCGGCCATGAATGGAAAAAAGTTCGTTAAGCCGTTGTTTTCCCGTAGTCTCGGCACACATAACCTTACACAGCAACTACTCGGGATTGTCAGCACTCCAACTTACTTATGCGTACATTTTTCACTATTGCTTTTGGCTTCGTACTCACGGCTGCGCTTGTCGGCTACGGCTTCTGGACTGAGCAGCGTCCTGTGGGACACTACTTGTCCGACCTGCGAATCAAACTCGTGGTCGACGAAGGACAACCCAGTGAGCGCGGCAATCTGCTCGGCATTCAGCCGGAACTGTTCCCCGCCGATTATCAAAGTATCCAGCGCCTGCATCGCAAACTGGCAGCCTATCTGCAACAGGCTCGCGAGCAGGGTTTGATCAACAGCCGAACCATCGTCGTGCTGCCCGAACATGTGGGCACCTGGCTGGTTGCCAGTGGCGAGAAAAACGAGGTTTATCAGGCTGCCAGCATGGACGAAGCGCTGACCTGGATATCCCTGAGCAATCCGCTGAAATTCCTCGGTGCACTGCTTGGCGCCAAAGGTGACAGTCGGCTCGACGACGCCCACTTGCGCATGAAAGCCCCCGGTATGGCCGAGCAGTATCAAACTCTGTTCGGCGGTCTGGCCAAAGAGTTCGGCGTCACGCTGGTCGCAGGCTCCATCGTGCTGCCTGAGCCGGCCATCGACAACGGGAAACTGAAGCTCGGCAGCGGCCCGCTCTATAACAGCAGCGTGACGTTCGGCAGCGACGGCCAACCCCTCGGTCAGCCGCAACGGCAGTTGTTCCCGATGGCTTATCAACGCCGCTACGTGCACCCGGCCACTGACCTGAATGTACTCGACACTCCCGCTGGAAAGCTGGGCATATTGATTGGCAGCGACAGCTGGTACCCCGGCAATTACGCCAGCCTGAATAAACTGGGCGTCGAGCTGATTGCAGTGCCCGCCTTTGTCATTGGCACCGGCCACTGGGCCAGCCCGTGGCGCGGCTATCGCACCCCGGACCTGATCGGCGCAACAGGGCTGAACACCGGCAATATCACCGAGGGTGAAGCGTGGCAGCGTCTGACCCTGACCAGTCATGCACCGCTCAGCACCGCCAAAGCCGGAGTCAGTGTGTTCATGCGCGGTCAGCTATGGGATCAAGGCAGCTCGGGACACAGCTTCGCCAGCCGTGACGGCCAGCACATCGTCGAGCCATCGCCGGATGACAAGGCCCACCTGGGCGCACGCCTGATCAATATCTGGTTATGAGCATGACCCCATCACCCACTCGTCTTGGTGATCTGTCGGTGGGGTTTGTTCACAGCCTGGCCAATGCGGTGCGCAGTTTCGGGCAGGATCCGCAACCGTTGCTGGAGCAGTACGGCCTGGATCAGGCAAGACTGGCCGAAGCCGGGGCGCGCTTGTCCATTCCGCGTTACATGCGCCTGGGTCATGCCGCGATTCAACTCACCGGCCAGCCAAGCCTTGGTTTGCGCATGGGCCGTTCAAGCCATATCAGCCAGTGCGGTCTGGCAGGTGTGACCGCGGCGCAAGCCCCCAACGTCCGCGAGGCCGCTCGCACGCTGATCCGCTTTGAGGCGCTGTACGGTTCCAATTATCGCGGCCAGTCGAGCTTTCACGAAGACGCAGAAGGTGCCTGGTTGCGGTTCTATTCGATCAGCCCGTACAACGGCTATAACCGCTTCGTGGTGGACTCGATCATCGCCAGCTGGCTGCAGCAACTGTCCAGCCTTAGCGAAACTGAAGTGCGAGCGGAAAAGATCGAGATTGAGTTTGATGCGCCCGACTATGCCACCGAATATGCCGACCTGAGCGCACAGCCCATTACCTTCGCCGCCGCCACCAATCAGCTGCGTCTGAACCAGCACACGTTGAGCCTGCGCAACCCGCAGCATTGCCCCAGTACCTGGACCCATCTGCTGCAGCTGTGTGAAAAAGAACTTGAGCAACTGACCCGCACCCGCAGCTTGCGAGAGCGCATCACCCGTCTGCTCGGGCCTTTACTCAATGGTGGGAGCGAACCGGATCTGGAGGAGATTGCTGCCAGACTGAAACTACCCGCCTGGACCTTACGCCGCAAACTGGCCGAGGAAGGTACGGGCTTTCGCACTATCCTCAACGATACGCGGCGCGATCTGGCGATGACGTATATACGCGACACCGAGCTGGCATTCGGGGAGATTGCCTACTTGCTCGGCTTCGCGTCCGCTGAAGCGTTTCAACGAGCCTTCAAGCGCTGGACCAGCCAGACGCCTGGCGAATTTCGGCGTAGCCAGCGTGGACAGGGTTGAATAATCCGCCCGGCAAATACTGACCTGTAGGAGCTGCCGAAGGCTGCGATAGCAGTATGTCAGGAAATTTGCTTTCGCAGCCTTCGGCAGCTCCTTGTATGTTGCTCCTGCACCAAGGAGAAGGGTTAGTCTCTAAGGTGTGACATACGAGAAATACGTTTCTGGGGGAGGCCGATCGCTCCTGAAG
>NZ_JAGTPI010000023.1:0-79346 GCF_021147825.1 Pseudomonas quasicaspiana | reverse complement strand
TTCGATCAACATCACGTTGCTCGTTAGCGGGAGGCGAATTCTACAGCGTTACAACCTGCTGTCAACTGCCTTTTTTCACCGCTTTCGATCAACTTCATCCAAGCCTCTTCCGAGCTAACCGAATCGTCCAACTCATTGATTATCAAGGAGTTTTTCGTTCTGTCTGCGCCAGAAGAGGTGCGAATTATAGAGAGATTAGAGAGGCCGTCAACCCCTAATTTCAGTTTTCCCAAAAAAGCTAAAAAGATACTGCTTATATAGAAGAACAACTCACCATGAGCATTATATTGCGCAGCAAGATCTTCTTAAGCATCATATAGCCTTTGCACCAACTGCCCGCTGACTGGAACACCCTCCCCATGAGCAACAACCTGCGCCCTCTTTCCCACACGCTATTCCCTATCGGACTACTGCTCATTGCCATGGCATCCATCCAGACCGGGGCATCAATGGCGAAGACGCTGTTTCCTCTGGTGGGTGCGCAGGGCACGACTTCTTTAAGGTTGATCTTTGCCAGCGTTATTCTGCTGTTGGTACTCCGCCCATGGCGCGCCAGATTCACTGCGAAGTCGTTGAGAACAGTCCTGTTCTACGGCATCGCTCTGGGCGGCATGAATTTCCTCTTCTACATGTCTTTGCGCAGCGTCCCGCTAGGCATTGCCGTAGCCCTGGAATTCACAGGGCCGCTGGCTGTTGCTTTGTTTGGTTCACGCAGGCCACTCGACTTCGTCTGGATCGCGCTGGCCGTAACGGGATTGTTGCTGCTCATTCCGACCGGCGCAGAAAGCGCGAGCCTGGATATGACCGGGGTGGCTTATGCCTTAGGCGCGGGGGTTTGCTGGGCAGGCTACATCCTGTTCGGACAGAAGGCGGGCGAAGATAACGGCATTCAGACGGCAGCGCTGGGCGTACTCATTGCTGCCCTCTTCATAGCGCCGATTGGTGCCGTGCATGCAGGATGGGCGCTTCTCGATATTGGCTTGATTCCTACCGCTATCGGCGTAGCCATCTTGTCCACTGCCCTCCCTTATAGCCTGGAGATGGTCGCACTGACCCGGATGCCTGCACGAACATTCGGGACCCTGGCCAGTCTGGAGCCGGCATTCGGAGCGTTATCAGGCATGCTTTTTCTTCACGAAAATCTGACCCTCACTCAATGGCTGGCCATTGGCGCGATTATCCTGGCCTCAGCGGGCGCAACCCTTACAGCACGGCGAGACACCGCGCGATTAGTCCCTGTCGATTGAGGACTCTTTTGCTCAAATATGAGATGTCACTGGCATTTGTAACGATGTTAAGCCATGTTTACGACATGGCGACGCCGAAGCCGTTTCTGGCCATCGGCAGAATGCCAAATCATCTGACTGAGTAATCGCATCCGGGCTGGGCACTGGCGCTCAATGAAGGCCAGAGTAAGGAAGGCAATGAAGTACATTTTTATAGCGCTGACGACACTTATAATTACAGGCTGCGCAGCCACCTCGGCCCCTATCAAGCAGACCAAGCGGGGAATCCATATCAACTGCTCAGGTCTGTCGTCTTCGTGGCAAAAGTGCTACGAAATGGCAACTGACTCCTGCATTTCGAAAAACTATCGAATCATCGCCAAGTCAGGCGACGGGGTTGAAGACCCCGGCGACTATCCTTTCGGTTTGAACCCCGCCGGCTACACCAGTCGTAGCATGATTATCATCTGCAAAAAACCTGCAAAAGCCGCTGACTAAAGGAAAGTATGGCGGCTGTATTCACCGCCATATAAACCTCGAGCAGATCAGACCGCCACAGTACGCATTCGCAGCCATTCAAGCGCTGCACCCTGCAACAGTGGGCTCAAGCGCTGATTCACCTGAGCGTGATAGTCGTTCAACCATTCACGCTCATCCTGCGTCAGCAACCCGATCTCCAGGCATCGGGTATCGATCGGGCATAAGGTCAGGGTTTCGAACCTGAGGAAGTCGCCGAACTCCGTACTCTGTGCCTCACGATTGATCACCAGATTCTCGATTCGGACACCCCATCGACCCGGACGATAAGTACCCGGCTCGATCGACGTAATCATGCCTGGCAACATGGCGGTTTGAGGCGTAGCCGGAGCCTGGTAGGCAATAACCTGCGGTCCTTCGTGGACGTTGAGGAAATAGCCAACACCATGCCCGGTGCCGTGACCGTAGTTCACACCTTCAGACCATATTGGCGCCCGGGCGATGGAATCCAGCAGCGGCGACAGAATGCCTTTAGGAAAGTGCGTACGCGATAACGCGATCAGGCCTTTGAGTACTCGAGTGCAATCACGCTTCTGCTCTGCACTTGGAGTACCGACAGGAACCATGCGCGTGATATCAGTCGTGCCCCCCAGGTATTGCCCACCGGAGTCAATGAGCAGCAGCCCGTCCCCCTCGATCTGCGAGAATTCCTCCGGTGTAGCACGATAGTGCGGCATCGCTCCATTGCCATTGAATCCGGCAATGGTCGCAAAACTGGGGGAGATGTAACCTGGACGGCGCTGGCGAGCCTGCCCCAGCTTTTCATCAACAGTCAGCTCGCTGACAGGATCGTGACCCAATGCAGAATCAAGCCAGCAGAAGAATTCACACAACGCCGCGCCGTCCTGCTCCATGGCCTGACGGATGTGTGCGGTGTCGGCTTCACTTTTCTGGGACTTGAACAAGGTGGTCGGGTTGAGGCCCTCCACCAGCGTGACTTCTGCATCCAGGTAATCCAGCAGTCCGCAGGTCACCCGGGCAGGATCAACCAGCAGGCGAGCATCTTGAGGCACTTCACGCAATGCTGCGCCAATCTGGGTGTACTCCAGCAACGTAACGCCGTCCTGCTCGAGACTCAGGCGTACGCCTGCACTCAGCTTGTCCGAGTCAACAAACAGACTGACGCTGTTCGGCCCGATCAGAGCGAAGGAAATGAACACGGGATTGTAGGAGACATCTGAACCGCGAAGATTGAACAGCCAGGCAATGTCATCAAGCGTAGCGATGAAATGCCAGTCCGCACCACGCTCGGTAATGACCTGACGCAGACGAGCGAGCTTTTCTCCTCGTTTGACAGAGGCCTGAGGCGGCAAATGCTCATAAACAGGGCTGACGGGTAACGCAGGTCGGTCTGTCCATAACTCAGTCAGCAAATCCAGGTCAGTACGCAACCTTGCTCCACGCTCATAGAGCTTGCTCGCCAGAGTCCGGGAAGATGCAACCGCCAACACAGCACCATCGACTGCCACAACCGTTTCGGCCTTGGCCTGATCAGCCAGCCACTCCAAAGGCCCTTGCAGCCCCGGCTGGAGCTTGACCAGTTCAATGCCGCTGCCAGCCAGCTCTTTGGTGGCCTGCTCCCAGTAACGGCTGTCCGCCCATAGCCCGGCAAAATCCTGAGTAACGATCAGCGTTCCGACCGAACCATGAAACCCCGACAACCATTGTCGCCCCTGCCAGTAGCCTGGCAGGTATTCGGAAAGATGCGGGTCGGCTGAAGGCACCAGATAAGCATCGATACGCTCGCGACTCATCAAGGCCCGTGTCTGCGCCAGACGTTGCGCGACGGCTGCGCTGGGTTTCGATTGCGTACTCATTGGTTCTCCTGCTGACCCGATAAATTAATCTCTTGCGGGCAGATAATGGAGCACCAATCAGGACTGAGCAACCGCCCAGAACGCAGGTTGCACCCTTGCAGCCTTGATCAGCGACGCTGCGCGCTCGATTTCTTCTTGAGTGGTAAAGCGTCCGAGGCTCAGGCGAATGGTTTGACTGGCCGCCTTTGCGTCATGACCCAGCGCCAGCAAAACATGTGACGGGGTGTTTTTTGCCGAGTTACAGGCAGACGTCGAGGAAAAAGCCAGACCGTGGCCCAGGATTGCAATGTTCAGATCACTGTTGCCGAACGTCAGACTCAAGGTATGAGGTATGCGCTGAGCCGCGTCGCCATTGATACGCAAGCCGGAGACATCGGCCAGCTGTGTACATAAAAGCTCGTTCAAACGCTGAATATGAGCAGTTTCTTCGTCAAACAGCGTCTGCGCCAACGCAAAGGCTGCGCCCATACCGGCAATCTGATGCGTGGCCAGCGTGCCTGAACGCAGGCCACTTTCGTGCCCCCCACCATGAATCTGCGCCTCTACACGCTGTTCGGCTCGCGGCCCCACATACAGCGCACCAATACCTTTGGGACCATAAATCTTGTGCGCCGAGAACGACATCAGGTCCACCGCCAGTTCGGCCAGATCAATCCTGACCTTGCCAGCCCCTTGAGCAGCGTCAACATGGAACAGTGCCCCATGCTCGCGCACATGCCGACCGATCTGTGCAATATCGGTGAGCGTCCCCAGCTCGTTGTTGACCAGCATCAACGACACCAGAAAAGTATCTTCACGCAGAGCAGCGGTCACTGCCTCGGGAGCGATCAAGCCATTCGCATCAGGTGCCAGGTAAGTGACTTCAACACCCGCCAACTGCAGCTGATGAGCGGTATCCAGAATCGCCTTGTGTTCGATCAGGCTGGTAATAATGTGCCCGGAGGTACGCCCGTGGCGCTCTGCATAACCTTGAGCAACGCCCTTCAGCGCCAGATTGTTCGACTCGGTCGCACCCGAAGTCCAGATGACCTGCTCCGCCTGAGCACCTACCAGATCAGCAACCTGCTGCCGCGCAATGTCAACGGCAGATCGCGCTTCGCGGCCATAAGCATGTGAATTGGATGCCGGGTTACCAAACGTGCCAGACCTGCCCAGGCATTGCACCATGACCTCAATGACACGCTCATCAACGGGAGTGGTAGCAGCGTAGTCAAAATACAGCGCAAGATTTTTCATCAAACCACCTTCAAATGCGCAGCCCGGAACGCCGGACTGTTTGCGTAATACGAGTCGCGATTCCTGCGACGCTCAAACTGAACCTGTGGAGCATCATGCATGAACAGACATAGATCAAAAAATTATTAATTAATATTTGCTTATTCAAAAAAGACATATACAAGCAACTGTCTCAAGAACTCTATGATACTCCACGCACATTCCATGCCCAACAGCAGGAGTAACAAGCCCCTGTCAGTACTGACCGGCACCCTTCTAGCGTCTATAGATATATTCAAAGGGAGTGAATATCAATCATTACACTCGTTTGAATAATATTATGTTTCCTTTAAAGATTTATATAACCCTCTCTTTCGCCGACGAACTTCTGGCGTTATAAAAACGATAACGGCGTTTAGAGCCTTCAATTTATGAAAATTGTAAGAGTGCCCAAAAACCGTCACTGCACCGAAGCAGTGCGCGCAATGTTTTTTTGACTCCTTATAAATCAACAACTTGAGATATATTTAAAACCACTTATCAAAAACTTAACAGAATGTTGACGAAATAATTTGACAGAAAGCCAGGCGAGAACGATATATACGCATGTCAGACATTTCCTTGTCAGTGCAGTGTTACCAAAGAGTAATGCGCAGGAAATATCGAGCCAACACACTTCTTGAAATGCCTCACGTTAGTTATCTGCACGGCGCACTTTAGCGCCGGTGGTCGTCCTTTGATTAACAGAAAAGAGCCCAGCTGCTGAGAGCAGTCGGAATGGCGGTAGCGTGGCCCGGGAATCCGCGCCACGTGACGGGAAATACGCTCAAGACCTCCACGCACTGGATTAAAGGATTCGGGCGGTAGCGTGGACGAGCTCACCTTCAATATCAGGGATTGAATTGATGCCATCTTCATTTGCCATGGATCAGCCGCAGATAAAGCAGATTGCTGAGCAGATCAATGCTCAGGGGTTCTGCCAGATAAGCGGCGCACTCAACGCCAACGACCTGCAACTGCTGCGCACCTACACCCAAGCCGAGGCGACACTGCATCGGGGTGAGTACTTCGCTCACCACGGTAAGCAGTTACTGTCGCAAAGCTCGCTGTCATCGCTGTGGGAGTCTGCGGACTTCCAGCAAATGCTGGCCGGCCTTTATCGCTCGGCCACCGGCGTGGAGCCCGCCAGCACCGAAATTTTTCCGGTACTGCGCTGTGTTCAAGGCAACCAGGGGCGTCGTGAATCCAACTGTTTTCATTTCGATGCCAGCCTGGTTACCGTGCTGGTGCCTGTGTTCATCCCTACCGAAGGGGATGATCGCGGTGACCTCATGCTGTTTCCCAACCTGCGCAAAGTACGGCATAACGCGGTATTCAACGCCGTTGAAAAAGCGTTATTGCAGAACGCCTTCAGCCGCAAGTTACTGGTCATGGCCATCCAGCGAGGCTGGCTCAAGCCCGAAACACTGACGCTCAAACCGGGCGATATCTACGTGTTCTGGGGCTACCGAACACTGCATGCCAACAAGCCCTGCGGCCCCGCGATTACCCGGGCGACGGCAATCTTCCATTTCGGCGATCCCCATGCCGGCAGCCTGACTACGCGGCTGATCCTGAACATCAACCAACGTCGCGCCCGACGCGCCAGCATCAAAGCGGGCGCAGTCCCCACGGCAGTCACACCCGGCAAATCGCTCTGACACCTGCGTTAAACGTCAAACATGGAGGCTTCGATGATCAACGTGACCAAGACATACCTGGGCGATATCGGCAAGTTCAAGGCTTATGTAGAAGGCATTTATGCCCGGGGCTGGCTGACCAATCACGGACCTCTGCTGGGCGAACTGGAAGAACGCCTTAAAGAATATCTGGGCGTCAAACATATCATCCTGACCAACAACGGGACGCTGGCGTTGCAAGTGGCTTACCGTGCGCTGAACCTTGGTGGCAGCGCGGTCACTACTCCCTTCAGTTTTGTCGCAACCAGCAGCTCCTTGCAGTGGGAAGGTATACGGCCATTGTTTGCCGACATTGATCCCGCCACCTGGAACATCTCGCCGGACCACATCGAAAGCCGCATCGAGGCCGATACAACTGCTATCGTCGGCACCCATGTATTCGGCAATCCCTGTGCTGTCGAACGCATTGAACAGATTGCGCTCAAGCACAAACTCAAAGTGATCTATGACGGTGCCCATGCTTTTGCCGTGCGTCATGCGGGCCAGTCGGTGCTCAATTGGGGCGATGTCAGCACCTTGAGTTTCCATGCCACCAAACTTTTCCACACCATTGAGGGCGGCGCGATCATCACCAATGATGACGAAATAGCCAAACGCGCCTATCTGCTGTGTAACTTCGGTATCTCTGACGTAGACAAGATTGACAGTATTGGCATCAACGCCAAGCTCAATGAATTTTCTGCCGCCATGGGTCTTTGCATCCTGGATGACATCGAGAACATTCTTGAAGAACGGGCCGAAATTGCTTACCGCTACACATCCCGCCTGGAAAACTATCTGGATCTGCAGCAAACCGAGGCAGACAGCCAGCTCAATCACAGCTACTACCCGGTAGCCCTGCACAACGAACAACAATTGCTGCGCATACGCACTGCACTCAACCATCGGGACATCAATCCACGACGCTATTTCTATCCGTCGCTGGATACCCTTGAGTACCTGCAGCCTCAGGTTCCCCAGTGTGAATCCCGTGCGTTGAGCGAACGCGTACTGTGCCTGCCGATCTATCCCGGTCTGCAAAAAAGCGATCAGGAAAAAGTCATCAACACACTGCTCGAAGAGTGCAGCGTCAGTAGCGCGCGCTACCGCAGCCCGCTCATCGCCCGAGCGATGTAATCAACATGGCGCAGAGTCGCTCGGTCGTTCGCAATACCGCACTCAACTATGTCGGTCAGGCCTACGTTCTGCTGGTGGGAATTCTGATCATGCCGTTCTACCTCGGGCACCTGGGTGCCGAGGCATATGGTTTGATCGGATTCTTCGCCGTTATGCAGACCTGGTTGCTGCTGCTCGATGCGGGTTTGTCACCCAGCCTGGTGCGTGCCGTCGCCCACCAGCAGGGTACGCTTGCCCGCGAACGCAGCTCGGGGCAGTTGTTGCGTTCGTTCGAAATCATTTTCCTGCCAATGGCGGTGCTGTGTTGCATCGGTATTTACCTGAGCAGCCCGTGGATTGCCTTGCAGTGGCTCAACGCTAAAGACCTGCGCCCCGAGACGCTGATCAACTGCATCAGTCTGATGGGGTTGGTGGTTGGCCTGCGCCTGTATGCAACCTTATATAAAAGCGGCATTCAGGGCCTTGAACAACACGCCTGGCTGAATATCGCCAACATCATCATCGCGACACTGCGTTATTTCGGCGGCCTGGTGTTAGTCAGTACCTACTCTCAGGACCCCGAGGACTACTTCAGATTCCAAGTCCTGGTCGGGCTGATCGAGACCCTGATGTTTGCTGCCCGGGCGTATCAGCAAATGCCCACCCCGCACTTCTTCACGGGTTTCAACTGGCAGCTGGTCAAACCGATTATCCCGTTTGCCGCCAGCATGACCCTGACTTCAGTGCTGTGGATTGTGCTGACCCAGATGGACAAGGTGTTGCTGTCCGACCTGCTGCCGCTGGATCAATACGGCTATTTTTCGCTGGTGACCCTGACCACCACCGGCATCATGATGCTCACCAATCCACTGGTGCAGGCGTTATTACCGCGCATGACGGTGATGGTGGCCGAGGGTCGTCAGAGTGAGATTAACATCCTGTTCCTGGCCGCAAACCGCTTTGCCTGCACGTTTCTGTTTCCGCTGGCCGCCCTGATCGGCTTGCATGGCAAGTACCTGATCTATGCCTGGACCGGCGACTGGGTCGCGGCGCAATGGAGCCATCAGATTCTGTGCTGGTATTCCCTGGGCAGCGCGATCATGGCCGTCAGCGCCTTTCAGTTTTACCTGCAGTACGCCTATGGGCAGATAAGTCTGCATATCTGGTACAGCGTGGTTTCCGCCATCGTCACGGTACCGGTGATGTTCTTCGCCATTCGTTACCAAGGCGCCTATGGCGCGGCCATCTCATGGTTTCTTCTGCGCGTGGTGTCGTTCGCCATCTGGCCGATGATCGTTCACCGCCGTCTGGCTCCCGGCATCCATGGCCAGTGGTTGCGAGACATTTTACGGATCAGCGTGATGACAGCAGTGGGGCTGACCCTCAGCGAACCCTTGTTCCTGCTGATCGCCGGAGATGATCGCCTCAGCGTGTTTATGGGCCTGGCGGTCAGTGGCCTGATCACCCTGTTGATCGTCGCCGCCAGCTACAAACCGGTGGCAGCCAGAATTTTCGTCTTGTTCAGCAAACCGAGTACATGAGCCATGGATGAGATTACAAAAACTGACCCAAGCGCACCGCCATTACTGAGCATCGTGTGCCCGGCCTACAACCAGGAAGACTTCATCGCTCAGACACTGGACAGCTTTCTCGCTCAGCAGACGACCTTCAATTTCGAAATCCTGATCAATGACGATGCCTCTACAGATGGCACGGCACGGATCATCGCCGAGTACACCCAACGTTATCCGCACATCATTCGGCCCTTCTATGAGCAGGTGAACCAGTTCCAGCATGGTCGGCCTTGTGTGCCCGGTCTGTTTGCCAAGGCGCGCGGTCACTACATCGCCTATTGCGAAGCTGATGACTATTGGACCGACCCACACAAGCTGCAGATCCAGGTGGACTTCCTCGAAGCTAACCGGGACTACGTGATGACCTATCACGACGCCATGGCCTTCGATAAAAACGGTCTGCGAGGCATTCAGCTAAAAGGCAATCTGCGCAGCGATGCCAGTGCTCTGGACCTGCAGAAAGCACGACCGATTTCGACCCTGACGGTGTGCTTTCGTAATCTGCTGAGCACCCTGCCGCCCGAGCTAATGATGCCCGTCGCGCCGCTCAATGACATGTGCTGGTGGTCGCTGTTGGGCGCCTTTGGTAAAGGCAAGTTCATGGCCGAGATCAAACCGGCGGCGTACCGGGTGCACCCGGGCGGAATTTTTTCCATGCGCAGCAACAAACGCAAATTGCACATGAGCCTGCAGACCAGCAGCAGCCTGGCCAACTATTACCAGCGCATTGGCAATCAGGCCCTGTACGAACACTTCCTGAAACAGGTCTTCTGCCTGTCCCTGGCAGCACTCGGCCCGATGCACAAAGTCCAGGCGCTGCTGATGGCCATCCGCAACATGAGCGTCAATCTGCGCAGGCGTCTGCTGCCATCGATCAGCAAAGGCCATGTTCAGTAACGTGCTGGTGATCTGCGTTGGCAACATCTGCCGCAGCCCCATGGCCGAGGCGCTATTGCTCCAACGTATCGCGCCGCATGTGCAGGTGACTTCGGCAGGAACACACGCGGTTCTCGGCTCGCCGATGGACCCGCTGGCGCAGGCGGTATTGCAAATGCATCAAGTCCGGACACCTCGACATCAAGCCCGTCAGGTAGAGAGAGCCATGCTGCACCGCGCCGAACTGATTCTGCTGATGGAGCCTTCGCAGTTGAACAGCGTGCTGAAGCTGGCTCCTGAAGTACGTGGCAAAACGTTTCTGATTGGCAAATGGCAGCAACAGCTGGAAATCGCCGACCCCTACCGGCAACCCCAATTAGCCTTTGAACAGACCTACGAGCAGCTCTCGAGATGCGTCGACGACTGGCTACCTTTTCTTCAGTCAGGAGAAACAAGATAAATGACCGCTATGAACCGCTCTTCCCTGGACTACTACCAGGACTCCCGGATCGATCTGGCAACTATCTTGCGCACATTATTCGACCACAAGGGCCTTATCCTTTTGATCGTCGGGCTCTTCAGCCTGGCGGGCGTGGCCTATGCGTTGCTTTCCACACCGATCTATCAGGCCAACGCGATGATCCAGATCGAGCCGAAAAAAATCGGTATCGAGGGCACACCCGAGGTCTCCGGCAAACCCATGTCGGTGTCTCAAGCCACGACTGAAATTGAACTGATCAAATCCCGGGCGGTGCTGGGCAAAGTGGTCGAAGACCTCAAGCTCAATATCGTGCAACTTCCGAAACTGTTCCCGGTGATTGGCCCTTATTTGAACCGCACGTTCAAGCAGGAGACACCCAACGCACTGGCGGAGCCTCTGTTTGGCCAGACTGCCTACGCCTGGGGCGGAGAAAAGATCGACGTGTTTCAGCTCGACGTCCCGGAAGGCCTGCTCGGCGAAAGCCTGATTCTGGTTGCAGGAAAGCCGGGGTTCTTTTCTCTTTATGACGAAGACCGCACGTTGATTCTGAGTGGTGCCATCAACCAGACCGTCGAGGGCAAAGGCGCAAAAATACAGGTGGCTGCGCTCAATGCACGACCAGGCACTGAGTTCATCGTCGCCAAACTGCGCACGCTGACGGCCGCACTGATTTATCAGGACCGCCTGAAAATCACCGAAGCAGGCAAGGATTCCGGGATCATCTACCTCGCCATTCAGGACCCCGATCCAGAGAAAGCCAATCACATCCTCAATGAAGTCAGCCGCCTATATGTGCGCCAGAACGTTGAGCGCAGCTCGGCCGAAGCTGCGCAACGCCTGGAATTCCTGCGCTCCCAACTGCCTGCCGTACGCAAGCAACTGGAAGAGTCGGAAATGGCCCTGAACGACTTTCAGACCAGCGCCAAATCCGTGGACCTGAGCATCGAAACCAAAGGCATCCTGGATCAGGTGGTCAAGCTGGATTCGATGCTGTCCGAGCTCAAGCTCAAGCGCGTCGAGATAGAGCGTCTGTACACCCGCGAACACCCGACCTATCGCGGCCTGATGAATCAGATGAGCCAGCTGGAAGCGCAGAAACAGGGCCTGCTGAAGAAGATCGAAGCGCTGCCCGTTACACAACAGGAACTGCTGCGCCTGACGCGCGACATGCAGGTCACCAGCCAGACTTACACCCTGATGCTCAACAAGAGCCAGGAGCAAGACATCCTGCGTGCAGGCAGTATCGGTAACGTCCGGATCATCGACAACGCCGACGCCAACGTCGAACAGCCGGTCAAACCGATGAAAAAACTCATCGTGCTGCTGGCTGCATTGCTCGGCGTTGTCGTGGCAGTTGGCACCGTCTTCGTCCGCCAGGCGTTCTATCGCGGCGTGGAAAACCCCGAAATCATCGAAAATATTGGCATGCCGGTCTACGCGTCGCTGCCCTACTCCCGCCAGCAAGACCGACTGGAAAAGAACAGTCAGGGACGCAGCAAGGAATCGAAACTGCTGAGTGTTTCTGCACCCACCGAGCTGGCCATCGAATCCTTGCGCAGCCTGCGTACCAGCCTGCACTTCGCGATGCTTGAGGCGCGTAACAACGTCCTGATGATTTCCAGCCCGTCGCCCGGCGCTGGCAAGTCCTTCGTATCCAGTAATCTGGCGGTGATCATTGCCCAGGCTGGAAGGCGCGTGCTGCTGATCGATGCCGATATGCGCAAAGGCTACCAGCACAAGATCTTCGGTCTGAACCCCAAGCACGGTTTGTCAGACACTCTGGCAGCTCGCGTGAAAAGCACGGACGCCATCAATCACACCGAGGTACGCAACCTCGACGTGATGGCCTGCGGCTTCGCAGCGCCGAATCCTTCTGAGCTGTTGATGCATGACAACTTCAACAAAATGCTCGCCGAGCTTTCCCCGCTCTACGACCTGATTCTGGTGGACACACCACCGATTCTGGCCGTCACCGACGCCACCCTGGTCGGGCGTCAGGCGGGCACGTGTCTGCTGGTGACCCGCTTCGGCCTGACCACGGTTAAAGAAATCGAAGCCTGCAAACGTCGGCTTGGCCAGAACGGCGTGCTGATCAAAGGCGCGATCTTCAACGGTGTGCTGCGCAAGGCATCCACCGCTGACTATGACTGCGCCGCTTATGGCTACAACTACAGCCCGGTCCGTAAATAGCGTCCAGACGCGCACCTTATTTCCCCGCATGCTCAAGGAGTTACACATGACACGGACGATCGCAATGATGCAGCCCTATCTCTTCCCCTATCTGGGCTACTTTCAGTTGATTGCAGCGGCGGACGTGTTTGTCCTCGGTGACGATCTGCAGTACATCCGCTCCGGGTGGGTCAATCGCAATCGCATCCTGAACAACGGTGAAGCAAAGCTGATGACCTTCCCGTTGAAGAAAGACAGCTTCGAACTGCCGATCATGAAACGCCAATTGTGCGACAACTTCAGCGATGAGGCTGATCGATTGGTCAACCTGATCTCCCAGAGCTACCGCAAGGCGCCGTACTTCGATCAGGTCATGCCTTTTCTGGAGCGCTTGATTCGCTTCCCGCAGACAAACCTTGGCGTCTACACAGAGCACACGATTCGCGAACTGTGCGCTTACCTGCATATTCTTACGCCCATTCTGCGCGGTTCGGACCTCGAACTCGTGTCCTGCCTCGACAAACAGGACCGTGTCATCAACGTCTCACGCGTCTTCGCGGCCACCACGTTTCTCAATCCAATCGGTGGCGTCGAGCTGTACGACCGCAATCACTTCGCACGTCAGGGATTATTGGTTCGTTTCTTCAAAATGGACCCCATCGTCTACCCACAACTGAACCAGCCTTTTGTACCCAGCCTGTCGATCATCGACGTGTTGATGTTCAACAGCGTGGAGCAGATCCAGGCGATGCTGGCCTGTTACAGCGTCGGCGATGGCGTGCAGCCCGGCGAAACAAACCCAATGGCTGAACTGGCCAACCAGGGCGATGCCGACACCATCAAACCTGCCCACGCTGCTGCGGAGTGATTGCCATGTCTTTGAGTAACCCAGCCCGCTGGTACCTGATTCAGACCAAACCCCGCCAGGAAGCACGCGCCGAAGAACACCTGCAGCGTCAGAATTTCGAGTGCTATCGCCCTTTCAAGCCTGGCGATACGAAAAAACGCAGTGCTCGATCTCTGAATCAGGAGGAACTGTTCCCCGGCTATCTATTCATTCGTATGGATCAGATCCATGACAACTGGTACCCGATCCGCTCAACTCGAGGTGTTGCCAGAATCGTAACGTTTGGTGGCCATCCGGTGCCGGTGCAAGACGAACTGATCGAGCAGATTCGCCTGCGCCTGAGCACTCCGGCCCCAAAAGCCGAGTTCAGGTACGGCGAACATGTGCTGATCAAGGCGGGCGAGCTGTGCGATATCGAAGCGATATTCCTCGCCTGCGATGGCACCGAGCGCGCCGTCATCCTGCTCAACCTGCTGCAACGCGAACAGAAAGTGGTGTTGCCGATGAGCAGCTTGCTACGGATGGAAGCACGGGTTTGACGCTCGCTGCGCCTGAGCCCACTTCTTGTTTCCCTGATCTGAAATGAGATCCCTGCCCACACCAGGGCAGCGCCTGTCAAACAAATGCAGTTACCTGATTTGCAATGCTTTTCTGTAGGAGCTCACGAGCACCGCGAGGCAGCGATGGCGTCTTTTCTGATACACCGCTATCGCGGCCTCGCGCTGCTCGTGCGCTCCTACAAGTCAGTGTTTGATAGCCACAAGACCGCTCCAGCTCTCTGACCTCATTTACCGGAACTCACCATGACCCAACTCACAACGCTGGTGACGCTGACCTATGGCGATCGCTACAACTACTTGCATACGCTGGTCAGCCGCTCGCTGGAGAGTCCGCTGATCAATCGGGTGATTATCGTCAGCAATGCCTCGGTTGCGCCGCTGGAAAACCTGCGCACAACCTGGCCGGGTCAGGTCGAGGTCATTTATCTGCAGAGCAACACCGGTTCAGCCAAAGGCTATTCAATAGGCATTCAGGCTGCGCTGGACGCTGGCGCTGAATACATCTGGCTGATGGATGACGACAACGCGCCGACGATCAACGCCATTGCGACCCTGCATCAGAGCCTGGCTCAGCGCCAGGCCATTGATGGTAAAGACAAGGCCGCCGTGCTGGGCTTTCGTCCTACTCACCAGGCCGACATCGCGGCCGGTGTACCGCGCCGCTTTGCTATCCAGCGTCGTTCCAGCTTCTTCGGTTTTCATATCGCGCAACTGCCCTACAAAATCTGGCGACGCTTGCCTTGGGGTCAGCCGCAGGGCAAATACAAAAAGATCGAAACGGTACAACTGCCCTTCGCTACTTACGGCGGTCTGCTCGCCCATCGCAGCCTTTACCAGCGCATCGGCCTGCCACTGGATGCGTTGATGTTGTACGCCGACGACAGTGAATACACCTGGCGCATTACCGCCACCGGCGGACGCATTTTTCTGGTGCCGGATGCGCTGCTGGATGACCTTGAGGACTCATGGAACATCAAAGCGCGCACCAGCAATATCTATGAAAGTTTTCTGCTGGGCGGCTCGGATCTTCGCGCCTATTACGGTGCCCGTAATCAGGCATGGTTCGACAAGAACGTCTGGGCCTCGTCGGAATGTCTCTACAGCTTCAATCGCTGGATATTCTTCCGGCTGTTACGGTTGATTGCCAAGCGACGCGGTGCCGAACAACGCTTGAGCCTGATCGAACGAGCCATTGCCGATGGCGAGTCCGGTGTATTGGGCCTGCACAAGTCATATCCGCTATGAAGGCCCTGTTCATCAGCAGCCTGTATGCCCCGGACATTGGTGGCGGCGCAGAAATCATCCTGCAACGCACGGTCGAAGGGCTGCAGCAACGTGGCTATCAGGTCGCAGTACTGGCTACCGGCCCGCAGTCAGGTCTGGTCGAAGAGACCGTCAATCTGGTGAAGGTTTACCGCGCCGGATTGCGTAATTTCTATTGGCACTTCAGCGCCCAGCGCCCCGGTAAACTGGCGCGACTGGGCTGGCACCTGCGCGACCGCTACAACGCAGGCATGCGCGATTATGTGAAACAAGTGATCGCCCTGGAAAAACCGGATCTGGTGGTGTGCCACAACCTGACCGGTTGGTCGGTTTCAGCCTGGGACGAGATCACCGCCGCCGGACTGCCCATCGTCCAGGTGCTTCATGATCTCTACCTGTTGTGTCCCGGCAGCACCATGTTCAGTAAAGGTCAAAGCTGCAAGACCCAATGTGGCCGCTGCGCGATTTTTCGCAAAGGTCACGAGGCCCGCTCGGCCCAGGTCAACACCGTCGTCGGTGTCAGCCGTTTCATGCTCGACACCCTGCAAGCCCAGGGTTATTTCAAAGGAGCCCGTGGCTACGTAGTGCACAACGCCAGTCCTCGTCCGGCCATACCGATCAAGGTCAAAAGCCTGGGGCCGCCGGCGAAAAATGCTCCGCTACGCTTCGGCTACATGGGCACCTTGTCCGAACCTAAAGGGCTGCGCTGGCTGATCGAACAATTCCAGCAACTGCCTATTGACGCCACTTTGCAGATTGCCGGCCGGGGTCAACTGGACGATGAAGAACGCTTCAAGGCACTGGCTCTCTCGCCAAAAATAAGCTTCGTGGGGTACCAGTCTCCTGAAGACTTCTACAAGCAAATCGATGTGGCCATCGTGCCGTCAATATGGAACGAGCCCTTCGGCATGGTCGCCGTTGAGGCCTGCTCCTGGTCGGTACCGGTGATAGCCAGTCGAATGGGCGGACTCCCTGAAATTATTCAGGATCAGTTCAATGGCCTCCTATGCAGCCCCGACGATCCCGACTCGCTGGGTGTGGCGATGCTCAGGTTGCATCAGCAGCCTGAGCTGCTGGCACGTTTGAGCGCTCAGGCCCGAATCAGTGTCGGGGCCCTGACAGACCTGCAACTGATGCTCGACAGCTACGAAAGCATTCTCGAACAGACCTTGCTGGACGACACGTCATACCAGGCGAATCCTGGTGCGTCAGGTCCAACCTGACATACCGGGCTCCGTCTTTATAAGCAGTGTTATTTACCGGCCCGTGACCAACCAGAGCCTGGACGCTTACGCTCCGGACCGTGCCTCTTCATTGAGACAACCATGCGCAAGCCGCCTCGAAGACTGTCAAGAACGCCACTGACCCTTTGTCTCCTGAGCCTGTTATTGAGCGGTACTGCAACCGCTGACGAACGATTCATTATTGGTGTCGCAACTCACTTGATGAACAAAAACGGCCTGTCGGCCAAAGTGCTGCAACTGCTCGAAGCCGCTGGCGTCGATTCGGTTCGCGATGATGCCTGGTGGCCCATAGCAGAGCCCCATTACGGCCAGTTGCAGATTGATCCCGCCTGGCAGGCATACCTGAACAGGACACAGAAGTACAAACTCAGACCCCTGCTGGTATTGAATGATAGCAACGCGAACTACGTCAGTTTCGTCAGCGGTAATCTGGCCGACCGCGTGGACTTTTACGAAATAGGGAATGAGTGGGACGAAGAGAACCCGGTCGACCTGGCCATTGCCCGGGACTACAGCAACCTGATTGAACAAACCGCCAACACACTGCGACAGCGAAAAAATCCTGTGACGATTCTGGCCAGCGCGGTAACAACCCAAGGGATGGAAGCGGGATTTGCCGACCGTCTGGTGACAGCCGGATTGCTCGATCATGTGGATGGCCTGTCTCTGCATCCTTATGAGTATTGCCGTCAGGACGGACAGCATACCCCGGAACGATGGATTGCCTGGTTGCGCTGGATCGATGCCGACCTCAGGGCTCGGGTTGCACGGCCTGTGCCGCTATACCTCACCGAAATGGGCTGGCCCGGCAACAGCGACAAATGCGGAGTCAGTGAACAGGCCAAGGCCGCCTGGCTGGCCAGGAGCTTTTTCCTGGCCCAGACCGTGCCGGATATCAAAGGTTTGTGGTGGTACGAGTTGCTGGACGACGGCAAGGATGCCGGCAGCCCGGAACAGAATTCCGGTTTTTTCAATCAGGACCTGACGGCCAAGCCGTCTTATCTGACCCTGAAAGCCATCAGTCCGTTTCTGCACGACTATCGCTATGACGCCGAAAAGAGCCGGGAACTGGATAGTGTCTACCTGCTGCGCTTTGCCAAAGGATCGGAGCAGGTTCTGGTGGCCTGGAGCACCGGGCCGCCGAGTTCAATTGCAATCGATGCCAGTAGTGTTCAGACAGGCAATGTACTGCTGACCGACAGCGGCCAACCGGAACGAGGCCAGCACGACAGCGGCGTCCCCTGGAACTGCAACGACAGCCGCTGCTCGGCCCAGGTGCCGATCAATGAGTTTCCGAAAATCATCCGCTTGGGCAGCAAGCCACCGTTGTTTGCCCGGTGATACACAGCTCCCGTCAACACATGTTTCCTGTAGGAGCTGCCGAAGGCTGCGAAATCATTTTTCCTGACACGACGCCATTCGCAGCCTTCGGCAGCTCCTACAGAAACCTGGGTTCATTGTGCAATAGCGCAATCATTCATCAAGCAGACCACCACCTACCCCCATCCTGCGCAGAGACCTTCGACCATGATTGTGATCAATGCCCGATTTCTTACCCAGGAAATGCGTGGGATTCAGCGCTTTGCCGAGCAGATCTGCCTGGCGCTCAAGCAACTGCGCAATGACCTGGTTTTTGTAGCCCCCCATGGCATAAAAATGAGCGAAAGCGCCAAGGCTCTGGACGTGCAATGCATCGGCCACAACAAAGGCCACGTGTGGGAACAGCTGGATTTACCGCTGTACCTGATGCGTCACGGTCGCCCGCTACTGGTCTCACTGTCCAGCACCGCGCCCATGTTCTACGCCAATCAGATCGCCACTCACCACGACATCAATTACGTGCGCCACCCACAAAGTTATTCGCGAATGTTCCGCGCGGTTTACCGCACCGTAACGCCTGTCCTGTTATGGCGACTCAAGTCGTTGCTCACCGTCAGCAACTTTTCACGAAACGAAATTGCCCGGTTCTACGGCTACCCGGAACAACGTATTTTCGTCGTGCCCAATGCAACCAGCGATGACTTTCGCCCCGGTGTCGCACCTGCCGATAACCAACGCTATCTGCTGGCCGTTTCCTCACCCAGCGCACACAAGAACTTCAACCGCATGATTCAGGCATTCCTGACCTTGCGCGGTCATGACGACGTGCAATTACACATCGTCGGTGCCGCCAGTGAAATCTTCGCCGCGCCGAAACTGCAACGTCTGGCCTGTCGTGATCCGCGTATCCGCTTTCTAGGGCGCCTCAGCGATGCCGAACTGATCGAGCAGTATCAGGGCGCAACGGCATTTGTCTTTCCATCACTGTACGAAGGTTTCGGCATCCCCCCACTGGAGGCCCAGGCCTGCGGTTGCCCGGTACTGGCCGCCAATGCGGCGTCCATTCCGGAAGTGTTGCAGGCCAGCGCGCTGTATTTCGACCCGCTGGATGTGTCACATATGGCCTCGGCCATGGAGCGAATTCTCACAGACGAGCCGTTGCGCCAGGCCTTGCGCCGCCGTGGGCTGCACAATGTCGAACGCTTTTCCTGGGAAGAGTCGGCTCGCCGCGTTTCTCAGCGCATCGACGCATTGATGCAAATCGATCCGCTGTCCGGTCCGCTACAGCAAACCGCTGAAACCACGTCGGGCAAGTCTTGACATGAAACGCCTGGCTTATCTGGATGCATTGCGCGGCATCGCGGCATTGTTGGTGGTGTTCACTCACCTCTATGCGCCGCTGCTGGGTGATTTCTGGCTGTTTCACGAACTGGATATCGGCAAATTCGGCGTGCTGTGGTTCTTCATGATCAGCGGTGTGGTCATTCCGTTCAGCCTGCGTCCCGGCCCCGACGGTGCGCGACGCTTTGTGATTTCGCGGTTCATGCGTCTGTACCCGGCTTACTGGCTGTCGTTGCTGGTGTATCTGGTCCTGCTGCAACTGTCCGGCGGACTGTTCCCCTCCTGGCCGCAAATCGTTGCCAACATAAGCATGGTCCAGACGCTGATGGGTTTCGATGACGTAATCGGACTGTACTGGACGCTGTTCATCGAACTGGTGTTCTACGGCTTGTGTCTGCTGCTGTTTCTCAGCGGCAAGCTCTATGACCTCGGCGTGCGGACCCGCTGTGCACTGGGCATGCTCATACTGGGCCTGCTACTGGCCGTTGTCCGCGAACTCACCGAGCGCAAAGTCCCTGTGGCACTGCCCCTGGCGCTGTCGTTGATGTTCTTTGGCTCGATCTGGCGTCAATGGTTACTCGCCGAGCACAGCCGCCAACTGACCCGCTGTCTTGTGCTGATATTGGGGGCTTACCTGCTGTTATTACCGCCAACGTTGCTGTTGGCCTACGGCGAAAACCTTATCGAAGGAGAAGCGGGCGGACGCTACCTGCTCACTTACGCTTTGGCGATCGCCAGCTTCCTGTTGCTGACCCGTCGTGCCCGCCTTGATCACCCGCTGTTGGTCTGGCTCGGCAGCGTCAGTTATTCGTTGTACCTGCTGCATCCGTCAATGCTGATACTGGCCGAGTACCTGCTGCGCGGCCTGCAATTACCGCCGCTATACGACGCCCTGCTGGCAACCGTGCTGACCCTGGGCATCGCCCATTTGTCCTTTCGCTGCATCGAAACGCCATTTATCCAGTGGGGCAAACGCCTCAACAATCGCCACGCCAAGACGCAGACAGCCCGCGCCTGATGTAGAGCCTGTGCATACAGAAGGGAACCTCAATGAGAATCGCAATAGTCCACGACTGGCTGGTGACGTATGCCGGTGCCGAGCGCGTATTGGCATCGCTGATTAATATCTGGCCCCAGGCCGATCTGTTTTCCGTAATCGACTTCCTGAGCGATCAGGACCGCGCCCACTTGCAAGGCAAAGTGGCCAAGACCACTTTCATCCAGCGTTTGCCCAAGGCTAAAACCCACTACCAGCGTTACCTGCCTCTGATGCCGCTGGCCATCGAACAACTGGATCTCTCGGGTTACGACCTGATCATCAGCAGCAGCCACGCCGTGGCCAAAGGTGTGCTCAGCGGCCCGGATCAATTGCATGTCAGCTACGTGCACTCGCCGATCCGCTACGCCTGGGACCTGCAACACCAGTACTTGCTGGAGTCGGGCATGAGCAGCGGTTTCAAGAGCAAAGTGGCGCGGATGATCCTGCACTACATCCGCATGTGGGATCAGCGCACCTCGTCCGGTGTTGACGATTTCATTGCCAATTCGCACTTCATCGGCGGGCGTATTTCAAAAGCCTATCGCCGGGAGTCCACGGTCATTTACCCGCCAGTGGATACCGTCAACTTCACCCCGCAAGACACCAAACAGGACTATTACTTCACCGCCTCGCGCATGGTGCCTTACAAACGCATGCCGATGATTATCGAAGCGTTTGCGGCGATGCCGGACAAGCGCCTGATCGTGATCGGTGACGGTCCGGAAATGGCCAAGGCAAAGCTGATTCATGCACCTAACGTCACGCTGCTGGGCTTTCAGCCGTTTGCGGTGCTGCTGGAACACATGCGCAACGCCAAAGCCTTTGTTTTTGCCGCCGAAGAAGACTTCGGCATCAGCCCGGTAGAAGCTCAGGCCTGTGGCACGCCGGTGATCGCCTTTGGCAAGGGTGGCGTGCTGGAAACCGTCTGCGGTCTGGACCATCCACAACCGACCGGCGTGTTCTACGACCAGCAGACCGTGTCATCGCTGGTCGCCGCGGTGGGAGAGTTCGAAGCTGCTCATGCCCGTATCAGTGTCCAGGCCTGTCGCGCCAACGCAGAACGGTTTGGGGCGCAACGCTTCGAAGATGAAATGAGGAGCTTCGTCGAAAGTCGCCTCGCCGCTGCACGTCTGGCACGTCAGCCCGCCCGGCACAGAACGCTTCTGGCATCCCCGATTCTGGTCAGCAACGAACAGACCGCCCGGGTCATTCCGATCAAATCCGTCTGAGCGAGCACTGCCATGCGTAATCCCGTTCGCGGCATTCTTCACGCGCATCAATCCTTGTTATCGGTTGCCCACCGCCTGCTCGACCTGACGGTCATTGTGCTGGGCGGCTACTGGCAGAGTCAGTTGAATCCAGATACATCCAGCGCCGAAGCCTGGATCCAGATCCTGCTGGCAGTGCTGGTCTTCCACTGGCTCGGTGAATATCACCAGATGTACGGCTCGTGGCGTGGCGAGCGAATCCTGCGCGAGCTGATCAAGGTGTTCAATTACTGGGCGCTGACCTTCGTGGCTCTGCTGTCCATGGATTACCTGCTGCTCAACCATGCCGACATGCCGAACAACGCCCAGATGGCCTGGTTCGCCTCGGTGCTGGCCGTACTCTGCGGCTATCGCTTGCTGATTCGCAGCGTCCTGCATGGCTTGCGGCGACGCGGGTTCAATACCCGGCGAGTGGCGATTGTCGGGACCGGTCAGGTCGGCGTGCGGCTTGCCAAATCGATCTCCAGCGCACCGTGGATGGGGCTGCGAGTGTTGGGCTTCTATGATCTGGCAACCCCCTTGAATAAAAACCCCGAAACCGGTGCCGAGATCGCAGCGGACATCAGAATACTGGGTGATCTGGAACAGTTGATCGATGACGCTCGCGAAGGCCGCATCGACAAGGTTTACATCACCTTGGCACTCACCGCCCAACCCCACGTCCAGGAGCTGGTCAAGGGGCTCAGTGACACCACCGCTTCGGTGTACCTGATACCGGATGTGTTCATGTTCGAACTGCTGCATGCCCGCAGCGAAAGCATCAACGGCCTGGCAAGTATCAGTATTTTCGACTCGCCCATGGACGGTGCCTGGAGTCTGGTGAAGCGCGTCGAGGACATTGCATTGTCCAGCGTGATCCTGAGCATGATCGCCCTGCCCCTGCTATTGATTGCCGTCGCGATCAAACTGACTTCCCCCGGGCCAGTGCTGTTTCGCCAGCGCCGTTACGGGCTGGACGGGCGACCGATCATGGTCTGGAAATTCCGCAGCATGAGCGTTCAGGAAAACGGCGAGGTAGTGAGTCAGGCGACCCGCAACGATGCACGCGTCACGCCGCTGGGCGGGTTCCTGCGACGAACCTCGCTGGACGAACTGCCGCAGTTCTTCAATGTATTACGTGGCGATATGTCCATCGTCGGCCCGCGTCCTCACGCGGTCGCGCACAACGAGCAATACCGTAAACAGGTGAGCGGCTACATGTTGCGGCACAAGGTCAAACCGGGCATCACTGGCTGGGCTCAGATCAACGGCTGGCGGGGCGAAACCGACACCCTGGACAAGATGCAGAAGCGCGTCGAGTACGACCTGGAGTACATCGAACACTGGTCCCTGTGGCTGGACCTGAAAATTATTCTGCTGACCCTGTTCAAAGGGTTTCTGCACAAGAACGCCTTCTAGTTAGCCCCTTTCAAAAAACCTTTCAAGACATCAACAACCGGCCCGAGAGGCGCTGGAGGAGGTGCGTGCATCCATCAAAAAAGCCCCGTAACACTCGGTGTTGGTAAGGGAAGCAATGAAATCACTGTGGTGCCAACGCACCTTTAGGAAGGAACACTATATGAAGCTAACCCTAGCTGTTGTGCTGCTCTCCAGTCTGATTTTGCAAGGCTGTGCTTTTGCACCCGGGCAGCACATGACCCCAGGAGATGTTGAAGCGAAAGATCCGGACGGTCCGGATGTTCAGTTGGTACAGATCACCCCGCAAACCCTCAAGCAGCAGAAGCAACAAGCCGCAGCCAGCTCCAGGCCGTTGCCCGCCGAACTGCTCAATTACAAAACGCCTGAATACATCGTCGGCCCCGGCGACACCTTGCTGGTCATCGTGTTTGAACACCCTGAGCTGACCGCACCTGGCTCGCAGGACCAACTCGACGCCAACAGCCGGGAAGTATTGAGCGACGGCACGCTCTATTTCCCTTACGTGGGCAGAATCCAGGCGGGAGGCAAAACCGTCGGGCAGATCCAGAAACAACTGAGCATGGGGCTATCGCCGCAGTACACTGAGGTCAAGGTCGACGTCAAAGTGCTGCGTTACAACAGCCAGCGCATCCTCCTCTCGGGTTCATTCAAAAGCCCCGGCCCGCAATCCATCACGAATATCCCGTTGAGTCTGGTCCAGGCCATCAGCACCGCCGGCCTTGACCTGGCCGACGCCAACCTTGCGGGGCTGACCTTGCGCCGCGACGGCAAGGATTACGTGATTGACGTCGACGCGTTGAACCGCAAAGACTCGCAATTGAGCAAGATCTTCCTCAAAGACGGCGACTATCTGCACTTGAACAGCAACTCCAAGAACAAGATCTACGTGCTGGGCGAAGTCCAGCGTCCGCAGGTCATTTCCTTTGGCACCACCAGCGTGACATTGCTCGAAGCTCTGGGTAATTCCGGCGGCCTGAATCCGGAAAGCGCCGACGGTGATGCGGTGTACGTGATCCGCGGTGCTGAAAATCAGGCCAACGCGCGCTCAACGGTTTATCACCTGCTGGCGAAAAAACCGACGGCTTACCTATTGGCCAAAGAGTTTGAACTCCAGGCCCAGGACGTCATATTCGTCGGCCCGGCGGACATCACTCGCTGGAGCCGTTTCGTCAGCCAGTTGCTAGGCTCGGCCAACGTCATTCAGACAGGCGCCGCTTTCAGAAACTGACACGCAGAACAAACGTCCCCGCATCTGCCGATTGCGGGGATTTTTTTGCCTGCGATTTGCCTGCAAGTGTTGGTTAAGCAACAGTGAATCAACAGTTAGAGGCGGCATTGAGCACCTACGTCGTTGAGCCGCTCACTTGCGATCTGAATATTTACCTTTAATTTCAGCACCTTAAGACATTAAGCGGCGCTGGCATGCATGCTGCTTTGAAGTCCTTACGCTTTTAAAAGGAATTCAGCATGTTGGTAGTTTCACTGTCAGGCAGCCCCGCTCTCAAATCCCGTTCAGGCGTAGTCCTGGAACACGCCGGTCGCTGGCTTCGCGCCAAGGGCGTTGATGTGACGACCCTGCGTATTCGCGATTTCAACGCTGAAGATCTGATCTTCGCCCACTTCGACAGCCCGCAAGTGCTGGACTTCATCGAAGCCGTCAAACAGGCCGACGGCTTGCTGATTGGCACACCGGTTTATAAAGCATCGTTTTCCGGGGCGCTGAAAACCCTGCTGGACTTGCTGCCTGAGCGCTCGCTGCACGGCAAGGTGGTTTTACCGCTGGCAACCGGTGGCAGCATCGCTCACATGCTGGCCGTGGATTACGCGCTGAAGCCAGTGCTATCGGCGCTCAAATGTCAGGAAGTCCTGCACGGCATTTTCGCCATCGATGGCCAGATCAACTATGCGGATAACGAACAAGGCGGCGAACTGGACGAGATTCTTCAGGAGCGTTTGCAGGAAGGGCTGGAGCATTTTTACCTGGGCCTGCAGCATCGCGTACAAGCGCGGCAGAAACAGGCTGGGGGGCATTTGCGGTTGGCGTTGTGAGTTAACAAATCAAAATTGTGCTGACCTCATCGCGGGCAAGCCCAGCTCCCACATGGGACTAACTTCTCATGTGGGAGCTGGGCTTGCCCGCGATGAGGTCAAGGCAGAAACCCAATCACCCCTTCAACATCGGATACAGCGACACCACCAACAGCACCGCCATCCCTACGTTAAACACCCGCAACCAGAAGGGATCGCGCAACGCGTTGCGCAGCAGGCTGCCGAACCCTGCCCAGATACTGACAGTGGGCAGGTTGATCAGCGCAAACACCGCCGAGATGATCATTACATTGGTGAAGTAACCCTGCAGTGGTGTGTAGGTGCTGATAGCACCAACGGCCATCACCCAGGCTTTGGGGTTGACCCACTGAAACAGCGCGGCTTGCATGAATGTCTGTGGCTTGCCCTCTTCACCCACTGCGTCAGACGCCGGGCCTGATGTGGCAATCTTCCACGCCAGATACAACAGATAGGCAGCGCCGACATAGCGCAGGATGGTGTAAAGCAGCGGGTACGCCTGGAAGGCGGCCCCCAACCCCAGCCCGACTGCAAGCACCAGGCTGAAAAACCCGCAGCAGATGCCCAGCATGTGCGGCACCGTCCGGTTGAACCCGAAGTTCACCCCGGAGGCCAGCAGCATCATGTTATTGGGGCCCGGCGTCACCGACGTGACGAACGCAAACAGGGCAAAGGCAAGTAGTAGATCGAGAGAGAGCGGCATGGTGCGATCCAGACATCTAAAGGGCAGGCCTTCACCCTATCGAATCGGCAACCAGAAACACACGAACAGTCAGGAGAAAATACAACAGGTACAGTTCTAATCGACTACGAATTTTACGAGACTGTACTTAAGCACTTAACCTTGACGATCTTTGCTGACTTCAGCGTTATCAGCACTGATCTCACCGCGATTATCAAATGCTCGAACAGCCTGCATCTGTGGCTCAGCCAGCAGTTTGGCCTTGGCGATCTGATACTCATCGAAGGGCAAACCGCGACGATTCAGATCTTCCAGCGCTAGCTGATGAGTTTCCTGAGCGGTGTAGGGACGTAATTCAACGGCATGGTGAGTCGAGCAGCCGGAGACAACAGCAACGGTCAATAACAGGGCAAATGCGTAAATGCGGTTCATGAGAGCCTCCGGATCGGGTTCATTTCGGGAATGAACCAAGGTTACGCCCGGAGCCGTTTACGCAAAAATCACTGCTCTTGATAGTCGGTATTGGTGGGGGGGAATCGTTGGAAATCCAGTGCCTGCTAAACCGCTATCGCGAGCAAGCTCGGCTCCTACAGGTTTAGCGCGATCCTGTAGGAGCAGAGCTTGCTCGCGATGAAGAATGTGTGGCTAGCCCGTCAAGCCCGCCACTTACCCCAATATTCCAGCGACGTGCGCCACAGGCAGATGCCGATAAAGTACGCCGACATGGTGAACCATATGCCCATGACCACTGGCCCGTTATGCGGGTGGTTGATGATCAGCAACGCACTGGTGATCAACCAGATCGTAGTGACCAGGATGTTCAGCGGCATGAAACGACGCACTCTGAATGGGTGCAGAAACTTCATTCTGGTCACGGTCAGCAATGCCAGACCGATAATCGTGAGGAAGGTCACCCAAGGTGTCGGCTGAATGATGTACAGACACAGCGCCACCACGTTCCAGGCCGCAGGGAAGCCCTGGAAGTAATTGTCCTTGCTCTTCATTTCCAGATTGCAGAAACAGAACAGCGACGACACCAGAATGATCGCCGTGCTCAGTAACAGCGTATAAGGCGGCAACGGAATGTAGCTATAAATGAACAACGCAGGAATAAACACATACGTCAGGTAATCAATGACCAGGTCCAGTACCGAACCGTCAAAGCCCGGCAACACGGATTGCACGTTGAATTTGCGTGCGAGCGAGCCATCGACGCCGTCTACCGCCAGTGCCAGGCCTAGCCACAACAGGCAGGCTTTGGCCTGATCATCGAACAGGGCAATGGTCGCCAGGAATGCGATGACCACGCCGGTGGCGGTAAAACCGTGGGCACCCCAGGCTTTAAGCCAGGCCACTCGTTGAGTCGATATCACAGGAAAATGTCTCCAAAAGGTGAAGCGGACCAGTGTAAACCTGGTTGGACGGACTATCGACCGGCTATCGGTCGATAAGGTTCACCGCCGGACGGTGTTAACACCCGGCCATTAAAGGCTTGCATCATGCGCCGAGCAAGCGAAACGTACGATAAAAAACTGTCTGCCAACGGCTGATACAGGAAAAATCCCCACTCTTTTAAGCATATCCATTACCATGCCGCCCGTCGGTTTCCAAACGGGATTAATAGGGAATCCGTGATGACCTCAAGGTCGTCAACCGGAACTGCCCCCGCAACTGTAGGCGCTGAGCCCTGCTCCATCGATGCCACTGGGTCACTCCGGGAAGGCCCGAGCACGGCGATGATGCGTCAGTCAGGAGACCTGCCGACATCAGGAAGCTGCATCGCCGTTGCGGGACAACCCGTCAAGCGGTCGCGCTTTCTGGCAACTGACCCACCGGCGGGGTGTCCGGGGAGTACATCCGTCAGCACGGCGAAATAGCCGTGACTGATTGACCCTGCCGGACCTATGCCAGCAGCAAGTCGTGATGTGTATCCAGCCAGAACACCATCGTGCGGATAACCGTTCGAATGGAGATCGTTTTTCATGTCTTTGCCTCGTTTTGCTGTGCTGCTTGCCGGTCTGGGTTTTTCTGCGCTGACGCTGGCGGCCAACCCTGCCCCACAAATCTCCGCCACACAGACAACCTACCCGTTGACCCTCGATAACTGCGGCGTGCCGCTGACCTTCGCCAAAGCACCCGGCAAAGCGGTGACCATTGGCCAGTCGGCCACTGAAATCCTTTACTCCCTCGGGCTGGGCGACAAAGTGGTCGGCACGTCACTGTGGTTCAACAACGTGCTGCCCCGGTTCAAGGACCTGAACGACAAGATCCCGCGTCTGGCCGATAACGATCCCAGCTTCGAGGCGGTGATCAACAAGCGTCCGGAACTGGTCGCCGTACAATTCGAATGGATGGTGGGTCCCCAAGGCGTGGTTGGCACCCGGCAGCAATTCAACGAAATGAAAATCCCCACCTACCTCATGCCGTCGGACTGCGAAGGCAAGGACAATCTGGTAGGTGCGGACGGTACGCGCCTGCGCCCGTTCTCGATTGACAGCCTGTACAAGACCGTCACGCAACTGGCACAAATCTTTGACGTCCAGGCCCGCGGTGCCGAGTTGAACGCCGACCTGCAGGCACGTCTTGCCAAGGCTCAGGCCAGCGTCAAAGGCAAACATCTGAAAGACGCCTCGGCAGTGTTCTGGTTTTCCAGCGCCGACCTGAACGTCGACCCTTATGTCGCCGGACGCAAGGGTATTCCGGCGTTCATGATGGACACCCTGGGCATTCGCAACATCGTGCAGTCCGATGAGGAATGGCCGACGGTTGGCTGGGAAACCATCGCCAAGGCCAACCCGACCATTCTGGTGCTGGCGCGCATGGACCGCCGCCGCTTCCCGGCCGATGACTTCCAGAAAAAACTGGAATTCCTCAAGACCGACCCGGTCACCAAAAACATGGACGCGGTGAAGCACAACCGGATCGTGATTCTCGATGCACAAGCCATGGAAGCGACGATACGCACGTTCGACGGCATCGATGAACTGGCGGACGCCATCGACAAATTCGATCTGCACCCATGACAGCTCAGTTCGCCGGTCGCTTGTTGCGCAAGATTTGCCTGCACGGGGCCTGGGTGCTGGCTGTGTTGCTGGTGGCGATCGTCGCGGGCATTGCGATTGGTGAAACGCCAATCAGCCTGTCACTGGTGTTTCAGGTGCTGGCCAACAAACTATGGGGCGCCGGTTTCGTGCTGGACCCTATCGATGAAGGCATCGTCTGGAATTACCGACTGACCCGCGCTCTGGTCGCAGCGGCCTGTGGCGCGGGTCTGGCGATCTCAGGCGTGGTTTTGCAATCACTGCTGCGCAACCCACTGGCCGATCCTTACTTGCTGGGCATTTCTGCCGGGGCCTCGACCGGCGCGGTGCTGGTGGCGATCATCGGCGTTGGAGCCGGTGCCATTTCCTTGTCAGCCGGAGCCTTTGCCGGGGCCATGGCGGCGTTTGTACTGGTCGCCCTGCTCGCTCGCAGTACTGGCGCGGTCAGTGGCAGCGGGCAGATCATTCTCGCGGGCATCGCCGGTTCGCAACTGTTCAACGCCCTGACCTCTTTCCTGATCACCAAGTCGGCCAACTCCGAACAGGCACGCGGCATCATGTTCTGGCTGTTGGGCAACCTCAGCGGCGTGCGTTGGCAATCGGTGACGCTGGCCGTGCCCGTGGTGTTGATCGGTCTGGCGGTCTGCCTGTGGCATCGGCGTTCGCTGGATGCGTTCATGTTCGGCAGCGATTCTGCCGCTGCCCTGGGCATTCCGGTACGGCGGGTTCAAGTGATATTGATCGCGACCGTAGCGCTGGTCACAGCAGTGATGGTCTCGCTGGTGGGCTCCATTGGTTTTGTCGGTCTGGTCGTGCCCCATGCGGCGCGCTTGCTGGTTGGCGTGCGTCACGGTCGTCTGATTCCCGTCAGCGCTCTGGCCGGCGCGGTGTTTCTGATCACCGCCGATGTGCTGTCCCGCACGGCGATCAAGGGTCAGGTACTGCCCGTCGGGGTGATTACTGCGCTGATCGGCGCACCGGTGTTCGCTGTGATCCTGATCAAAGCCAAGGGGGGCCGATGAGCACTCTGAAACAGCCAGCGCCCGACATCGACCGCGACGTGTTGTCGTGCTCCGGTCTGAACTGGTCGATCAAGGGCGTGCCCATTGTTCGAGACGTCGCGTTGCAGTTACGGCGCGGTGAAACTTTGGGATTGATCGGCCCCAACGGCTCAGGCAAATCCAGCCTGCTGAAGTTGCTGTCCGGCATCCGCACTCCGGCCAGTGGCAAGATCCACCTCAATGGCGTCGCCCTTGCCGAAATGAAGCGCCGCGATGTCGCACAGATGATTGCGGTGGTGGAGCAGCAAGCGGAAACCTCGGACGCGATCACAGTGCTGGACGCGGTGGAACTGGGCCGCACGCCATGGCTTTCCGCACTGGAACCCTGGTCAACCGCAGACGATGGCATTGTTCGGCAGGCCTTGCTCGATGTCGACATGGCCGACAAACCCAGGCGCGCCTGGCACAGCCTGTCAGGGGGCGAACGACAACGCGTCCACATCGCCCGCGCCCTGGCTCAAAGACCGCAGATCCTGTTACTGGATGAACCCACCAACCACCTGGATATCCAGCATCAGTTGAGCATTCTGGGTCTGGTCAGGTCGCTGTCGGTTACCACCCTTATCGCCCTCCACGACCTGAATCAGGCACTGGCCTGCGACCGGCTGGCCGTGATGGACAACGGCGCACTGATCGCCATTGGTGAGCCGTCCGAGGTGCTGACCTGCGAATTGCTGCGTGAGACGTTTGGTGTAGAGGCGCACTACCTGACAGATCCGTACGACGGCACGCGGATATTGCGGTTTCGGTCATAAACTGAAGGTGTAAAAGCATCTCAAGAGGGTCACGGTCCTGTAGGAGCCAAGCTTGCTCGCGATAAGCCGGACACGTAGGCAGGTATATCGCGTTACCGTTCTTCGCGGGAAAGCCCGGCTCCCACAGGGTTGTGGCCATTCCGGGAATCACTTACGCCACGCCTCTGTCTGGATGTGGGAGCAGGGCTTGCCCGCGATAAGCCCGGCACGTAGGCAGGTATACCGCGTTATCGTTCATCGCGGGCAAGCCCGGCTCCCACAGGGTTGTGGCCATTCCGGGAGTCACTTACGCCACGCCTCTGTCTGGATGTGGGCAGGGCTTGCCCGCGATAAGCCCGGCACGTAGGCAGGTATATCGCGTTACCGTTCTTCGCGGGCAAGCCCGGCTCCCACAGGAGAAAGTGATCGCCTGCGCAGCAACGCTAGCCCGCGACGGCTTACTGCAGAGGACGCTGTCGCGCAGCCAGCCCATAACTCTGTGGGAGTTGGGCTTGCCCGCGATAAGGACAACTCGATTCACCTGCAACACCGCGGCGTCTGCATCGCGGGCAAGCCCGGCTCTTATCAAACAAACTACAACCATCTGGTTTGGAATGCTTTTCTGTAGGAGTGAGCTTGCTCGCGATGGCGTCAGGACAGGCCATATCTTCATCGAATGACAGACCGAATCGCGAGCAAGCTCACGCCGACAAGGTCCGTGTTTGCTACGCGACAGCGCGGTGCCAGGAACACCGGGGCGGCTCCTACAGCGGAAACGCGCAAGCCTCGAACCTAAACCAACCCGCACTCCATATGCGTCGTCTGCCACACCGGATCGCTTTCCACGTCCACGACCCGGAAACCCTGTCGCTCCCAGAAGCCAATCGCCCCCGGTAAAAACGGATGGGTGTGCAGGTAAAGCACATCCACACCCTGTTCAACGGCACGCGCCTTGAGGGCAAGGAAGATCGTGGTCGCCAGCCCTGAACGACGGAACTCCGGGATCACAAACAACCGGACGATTTCCACCACCTTGCGCTGCCCGTAATCCAACTGCGGGAATCGACCGTCGTACGGCAAGTAACCAATTGCCGCAACAATTTCCCCGCGGCTCCGGGCGATCAGAAACCGGCCACCGCCCTCCTCGCTGTAAACCTGAGCAAACTGCGCCAGATCCGCGGGCATGCCTGCCAGGTCGAGCTTCGGGAAGATTTCCGCACGGGCTTGCAGGACAAAATCCACGACGGCGGGGATGTCTTGAGGTTCTACAGAAACAATTTCTACGGCAGCCATATTCAGCGTTCGATCTGCGAATGGAGCGTCATCCTAGCTGATCACTCGCCGCGATGCCGGGTGAACGTCTCCAGTAACCAGGCGCCCGCTGGCCCGAGGCTGCGTTGTCGTGACCAGATGATGTCCACCGCAGAACTGCGTGGCCAACCCGGCACGTCGAGCTCCTTGAGCTTGCCGCTGGCATAGCCCGACACCAGCCAGCGGGGCAGCGCCGCCCAACCGAAGCCGAATGCAGCCATGTCCATCAGCAACAAATAGTTGGGTGCCGACCATGGACGATGGCCGCTGATGGGCAAATCGTCGGTGGGGACGCTTTGGTCCACCAACGTGTTCAAGCGCAACGCCCGGTACTGGGCCAGATGCTGATAGTCGACCTGCGCCTGCTGAGCCAAGGGATGCTTGTGCGCCACGAACAAGCCGAAGTCGGCACGCTCGGCAATCGTCGCGTAACCGACTTCAGGCGGGTAGCTGGCCTGTGCCGACAGCAGTCCAAGGGACGCGCGCCCTGATTGAATCAGGCTAATGGCGTCACCGTGCTCGGCAAATACACACTCCAGTTCCAGCTCGGGGAAGCGCTGGTCGAGCTCAGCCATGCGGATTTCGAAATCGGCGAACTGATTGGCGTCGGACAGCACCAGCGTAAGACGAGGCTCCATGCCGTCTGCCAGACGTCCGGCAGCGCGGCGTAGTTTGTCGGAAGCAGCCAGCACATCTTCGATACGTCCGAGCATGGCCCTGCCTGCTTCGGTCAGGGCCGGATGTTTTGAAGAGCGATCGAACAGCTCGAGGCCCAGGTCGATTTCCAGACGGGCTATAGCCTCGCTGATCGTCGACTGGCTTTTGCCCAAACGCCGCGCCGCTGCGCTGAAAGAACCCAGCGCGACAGTCTGGGCAAACGCTTCCAAGGCTTCCGGGGAATAACTCATGCGAACCTCGTATCGGTTTTACCGATGGAAACGATTTTCACTTTAACGCAGGGGCCGATGACAATGCACGTTATCGGAAGCAAACACCTATCCCTTGTGGGTGCGACCGTGGTGGCGCTCCACCTTGCTCGCGATAAGGCTGGACGCGATAGACCTGATATCTGCGGTGACCTTATCGCGAGCAAGCTCTGCTCCCACATAAGAACGCACTCCAAGGCAGCAATGTATGCGTCAGTTGCTGGTAAACCAAAAGGCCAACCTATGCCAACCAAATCCATCAAGGAACGCGCCTTCCACGCGCTTCTTTTCGAAATCATCGGCGTCCTGCTGTTTGCGCCCCTGCTCGCCTGGGCCATGGGTCATTCGCTGGCGAAAATGGGCGCGATGACCGTCATGATCTCCACCGTGGCCATGCTCTGGAACATGCTGTTCAATGCCATGTTCGATGGCCTGCGCCGCAAATGGGGCTTCAAACTGTCATTCGGTACGCGCATGTTGCATGCGTTGGGTTTCGAGAGCGGCCTGATTCTGGTGATCGTGCCGTTAGCAGCGTGGTGGCTGTCGATCAGCCTGCTGGAAGCCTTTTTGCTGGATATCGGTCTGCTGTTGCTGTTCTTGCCGTACACCCTGATCTTCAACTGGGCATACGACGCTCTTCGGGAACGTGTAATCCAGCGCCGCCAGCCTGATCGCCAGCGGTTTTCGCCAACTCGGCGATCAGAAAATCCCTGAAGGCAGACACGGCGGCAGGCAGGTTACGACCGGCCATGCTTTGCATCTCGATTCGCCGTGCCTGCATGCCTTCGTCGAGAATCGGCAGGCATCGCAACTCTTTGCCCACCACCTGCTTGTGCAGGGTCATCTCACTGGAAAGGCTGATACCGCCCTCCTCACGCACAAAGCTGTACAGCGCGCCGATGTAATTGCTGGTCAGCACCGGCTCGAACATCAGGCCCTGCACCCCGCAGCAGATATCGAACAGTTGTCGCAAGGTCGTGTCAGGTCTGGGTAGTGCAATCGGGTAAGGCTGCAGTTCGGCAAGACTGACAGCGTCGCGTTCGGCCAGGGGATGGGAGTTGGCAACTACCGCAAAAATCGCCCCGCTCATCACGTGCTCGACGCAGATTTCCTTTTGCGGCGTCAGGCTGAACGTCAGCGCCAGATCAGCCTCGCCGGAACGCACTTTCTCTGTGGCTTCAGCCGGTGCGCACACCTCCAGCGTGAAGTGAATGCCCTGATACTCGCGCCGAAATGCAGCGATGCTGTGGGGCATGTAATCCAGCGCAAAGCCTTCCGAACAGGCGATGTGTACGTGCCCGCGTTGCAGGCCGTGCAGTTCGGTAATCTCCAACACCACCTGCTCGGCTTCCAGTTGCGATTTGCGCGCATACGCCGCGAGTCGCGTGCCTGCCTCACTGAGCACCATGCCTCGGGCGCGGCGCTCGAACAGCGTAGCGTCCAGAGCAAGTTCAAGCTTGGTGATCTGCCGACTCACCGCAGAGGCTGCGACGTTCAGGCGCATGGACGCTTCGCTGATGGAACCGCAACGCGCCACTTCAAGGAAATAGCGCAGGGCTGTGGATTGCACGCCATACAACTGCATCAGTACCTCCATGTATTGCCTTTTCGGCAAAGCAAGTATCGAAAGATTGTGCTTGTGGCATTGGTAAACCATCGCCTACATTCGTGTCCACACCAAAAAGAACATTGCCTGATTTCCTTTCCGCATTTGCGAACAGCTGCCCTTTGATTCAACCACTCTCGCCAACGGAGACGACGGCATGGGCATCAAAGGTTTCGCTTTCAGTATTGCGCTGCTGGGCTCCATCAGCAGCTTCCCGGCCCACGCCGGTAAAGCCAACGACACACTGGTTTACGCTTCCGACAGCGAACCTGAAAACATCAGCCCTTATCACAACGACCTGCGCGAAGGCGTGATTCTCGGCCGGCTGATCTGGGACAACCTGGTGTACCGCGATCCCAAAAGCGGCGAATACAAACCCATGCTGGCCACCAGCTGGAAACAGGTCGATGACACCACCATCGATTTCGAACTGCGCAAAGGCGTCAAATTTCACAACGGTGACGCGTTCACCGCCGACGACGTGGTGTTCACCCTCAACTACGTCGTGTCGCCCGAAGCCAAAGTCGTTACTGTGCAAAACGTCGACTGGATCAAGAGCGCCGAAAAAACCGGTGATTACAGCGTCCGTCTTCACCTGAAAAAACCTTTCCCGCCCGCCCTCGAATACCTGTCCAACGCCGTCCCGATGTTTCCGAAAAACTATTTCGAGAAAGTCGGCATGGCTGAATTCAGCCGTAAACCGATTGGCACCGGTCCTTATAAAGCCGTATCCGTGGTGGCCGGTGAAGGCGTAACCATGGACATCAACAAGGACTACTTCAAAGACAGCCCCCAGGGCCTGCCGCACATCGGCCACATCAAATTCCGGGTGATCCCGGACGCCGAAACTCGTCTGGCGGAGCTGATGACCGGCGGTGTCGACTGGGTGTGGCGCGTGGCACCGGATCAGTCGGAGAACCTCAAAGGCATGCCGAACCTGACCGTGACCAGCGGCGAGACCATGCGTATCGGTTTCCTGATTCTCGATGCTCGCGGCACTTCCAGCGAAAACTCGCCGATGAAGAACCTCAAGGTGCGTCAGGCAATCAACCACGCCATCAACCGTGACGGGCTGGCTTCGCAACTGGTGGGCGGTGAAGCCAAACCGTTGCAGGTGGCGTGCTACCCAGGGCAATTCGGTTGCGATACCACGGCGGCGACGGTCTACAACTATGACCCGGCCAAAGCCAAGGCGCTGCTTGCTGAAGCCGGTTACCCGAACGGTTTCGAGACAGAGATCTTCGCCTACCGCGACCGTGATTACGTTGAAGCCATCATCGGTAACCTGCGCGCTGTGGGCATCAACGCCAAGCTGCGCTACCTGAAGTACGCTGCCCTGCGCGATCAGCAACGTGGCGGCAAAGTACCGATGTCGTTCCAGGCCTGGGGTTCGTTCTCGATCCTCGACACCTCGGCCTCGGCCGGTACCTGGTTCAAGGGCAACCCGGACGACAACATCAAGGACCCGCAAGTCCAGGGCTGGCTGCAAACCGCCGACAACGCCCTCGACCCGCAAGTGCGCAAGGACAACTACCGCAAGGCGTTGCAGCGCATCAGCGAACAGGCCTACTGGGCGCCGCTGTTCAACTACTCGATGAACTACGCCTACACCTCGGAACTTGAGTTCACGCCGTACCCGGACGAGTTGCCGCGCTTCGTGCTGTCCAGCTGGAAATAACCCGCAACCATCGTTGCCGTGGCGCTACGTGATCGCGCCACGGCATACCTCCACTTTTTCAGCCAATGGATACGAGGAAACTTGCCATGCTTGGGTTCCTTCTGCGTCGTCTGGGCATCGCCGTGTGCGTTGCGATTACCGTGTCGATCATCAGTTTTTCTCTTCTGCACCTGTCCGGTGACCTGGCCACTGCCATTGGTGGGCCGGAAGCCAGCAGCGAACAAATCGAGCAGATCCGCGTGCAGTACGGTTTGGACAAGCCTTTGCCAACCCAGTACTTCAACTGGCTGGGCGACTTGCTGCGGCTTGATCTGGGCGATTCTTTTTTCTTTCAGGAATCGGTCTACAACCTGATCGCCAGCCGTTTGCCGATCACCTTGAGTCTGGGTGCCATGGCGCTGGGCATTGCGTTGGTGGTGGCCATTCCGCTGGGTGTTCTGGCTGCGGTCAAACGTGACACCTGGATTGACCGTCTGGCGTTGAGCATCGCCGTACTCGGTCAGGCCATGCCGAGTTTCTGGTTTGCGCTGATGCTGATCGTGGTGTTCGCCGTCACCCTGAAATGGCTACCGGTGTCAGGCAACTCGACGTTCCTGCACTTCGTGATGCCGGCCATTGCGCTGGGTTACTACGCAACGCCGGCCATCATGCGCCTGACCCGGGCGGGCATGCTGGATGTGCTCAATTCCGACTACATCCGCACCGCCCGCGCCAAAGGCTTGCGCCCGGCACGGGTGCTATTCAAGCACGCGTTGCGCAATGCGCTGATTCCGGTGGTGGCGCTGGCCGCTGTGGAGTTCGGCTTCATGCTCGGCGGCTCGGTGGTGATTGAAACCGTGTTCTCCCTGCAAGGCGTCGGGCAACTCGCCTGGGACGCCATCGCCCGCGACGACTTCCCCGTGGTGCAAGCCGTGGTCCTGCTGATCGCAGTGATCTACATCATCCTCACCCTGCTGGCCGACGTGCTCAACGCACTGCTCGACCCGCGAATTCGTGTGCGCTAAGGAGGCTTTGCCATGTTCTTGACGACACGCCATTCAAATCCTGACGACCCAATGCTCATGTCGAACACAAAACCTGTGGGAGCGGTGCTTGCCCGCGATAAGGCTGGACGCGATAGGCCTGATATCTACGGTGCTCTTATCGCGGGCAAGCACCGCTCCCACAGGGGATCTCCATTCCTGCCGAATTCCCGCGCTGCCCGGAGGCTCCCATGAGCACACCTGCCGCCCCTCTCGCCATCAACGACTACCTGCCGCCCCCCAGCAGTCTCAGCCGGGTACTGGGCAAAAGCTTTCGCCATCGCGGTTTTGCGATTGGCATGGTGTTGCTGATGATCATCTTCATCGGCGCGCTGTTCGCGCCATGGCTGGCGCCTTACGACCCTTACGTCCAGGACGTGATGCTGCGCATGAAACCGCCAGTCTGGATGGCCAATGGCACATGGGAATACCCGCTGGGTACCGACAAACTGGGCCGTGATTACTTGTCGCGCCTCCTCTACGGCGCGCGTATCTCGCTGTTCATCGGCGTCGCCGCCGCACTGATCTCCGGCTTTATCGGCACGGTCATGGGCCTGCTGGCCGGTTACTACGGCGGCAAGGTCGACGCCTTCATCAGCTATCTGATTACCACCCGTCTGGCGATGCCGGTGGTAATGGTTGCACTGGCTTCGGCTTCACTGATGGGCGGTTCGCTGAAAGTCGTGATCGTACTGCTCGGCTGCCTGTTGTGGGATCGATTTGCAGTCGTCGTCAGGGCGTCGGTGCAGCAGATTCGCGATGCTGAATACGTTGCGTCGGCCCAGGCACTGGGCTGCTCGACCCTGCGCATTCTGGCCAGTGAAATCCTGCCCAATCTGGTCGGCGCGCTGATCGTGGTCGCCACCCTGGAAATGGCCCACGCGATCCTGCTGGAGTCAGCGCTGTCGTTCCTCGGTGTCGGCGTGCAACCGCCCACCCCGTCGTGGGGGCTGATGATCGCCGAAGGCAAACCCTACATGTTCTTTTCCCCGTGGGTCATCGCCATTCCCGGCGTCGCCCTGATGATTCTGGTGCTGGGCATCAACCTGGTCGGCGACGGCTTGCGCGACCTGATCCTGCCCGACGGCCGCAACTGATAGAGGAGCCACGAACATGGCACTACTCCACGTTGAAAACCTGCGCGTCGACATCCCCATGGGCAACAGCCCGACGCCGGATGACATGCTGCACGCCGTGCGCGGCCTGGACTTTGAAGTCGAGCGCGGCGAGATGCTGTGCATCGTCGGCGAGTCCGGTTGTGGCAAATCCCTGACGTCGCTGGCGCTGATGGACCTGCTGCCACGCAAGGCCAAACGCACCGCAACCCGCCTGACCCTGGACGGCATCGACATGCTCACCCAGAGCGAGCGGCGCATGTGCGACCTGCGCGGCAACCGGCTGGCGATGATCTTTCAGGAGCCCATGACCTCGCTGAACCCGGCCTACAGCATTGGCGATCAGCTCAGCGAGGTGCTGACCCAGCACCGCAAAGTGTCACGTAAAGACGCCCTGGCCCGCGCTGCGCAAATGCTGGAAAAAGTCGGCATCAGTAACGCCACTGAACGCCTCGGTCAGTACCCGCACCAGCTTTCCGGTGGTTTGCGCCAGCGGGTGATCATCGCCATGGCCTTGATGTGCGAACCGGACCTGATCATCGCCGACGAACCGACGACGGCGCTGGACGTGACGATTCAGGCGCAAATCCTGCGCTTGATCCGCGACATCCAAAAAGAATTCGGTCTGGCGGTGATTTTCATCACCCACGACCTGGGTCTGGTGGCGCGGATCGCCGACCGTGTCGCGGTGATGTACGCCGGGGAAATCGTCGAAACCGCTCCTGCCCTGCAACTCTTCGAAAACCCGCAGCATCCTTACACCAAGGGCTTGCTGGCGAGTATCCCGATCCCCGGCAAGACCAAACCCGGTGAAGCGCTGGGTTCGATCCCTGGCCTGGTGCCCAGTCTGGTCGGTGAACAACAAGGCTGTGCGTTCCGTAACCGTTGCGGTCAGGCCATTGATGCCTGCGCGCAGAACATTCCCGAAATAATGCGCGACGGCCACATGGCTCGCTGTCTGTTTGCAGCGCCGGGTCCGGAGCCGATTCGGCAGATGGAGAGTGTACGGTCATGAAAAAGGACATCGCTCTTGAGCTGTGCGACATCCGTCGCGAGTTCCGCATGAACAAAGGCTTCTTCAAAGCACCGGCCACCCTCAAGGCTGTCGACGGCGTATCGCTGCGGCTTATGCGCGGTGAAACCCTCGGGCTGGTGGGCGAATCCGGGTGCGGTAAAAGCACCCTGGCGAAGATGCTACTCGGCCTGCTGCCGCCCACCAGTGGTGATGTACTGGTCAATGGCAAACATCTGGCCGCCACCGATCGCAAGGAAATGTCCCGGCATATCCAGCCGATTTTCCAGGACCCGTATTCGTCGCTGAACCCGCGCAAAACACTGCGAGAAATCGTCACCCTGCCGCTGATCGTTCACGGCATCGGCACCACTGCCGAGCGCCGCAAAAAAACTGAAGAGATGCTCGACGTAGTGGGCCTGCCCAAGCGCGTCATCGACAGCTACCCGAGCCAGCTGTCCGGTGGCCAACGTCAGCGGGTGGCGATTGCCCGGGCCTTGATCATGCGTCCGGACGTGCTGATCTGCGACGAACCCACTTCCGCGCTGGACGTTTCAGTGCAGGCGCAGATCCTCAACCTGCTGCAGGATCTCAAGCGCGAATTCGGCCTGACCTACCTGCTGATCAGCCACAACCTGGCGGTGATCGAACACTTGGCTGATCGCGTGGCGGTGATGTATCTGGGGCGTATCGTCGAAGAACGCACCCGTGAGTCCTTGTTCGCTGAACCCGGCCACCCTTACACCCGTGCTCTGCTGGATTCGGTGCTCACGCCCGATGCGCGTTTGGGCATACCCGACATCGGCCTGCACGGTACTTTCCCCAACCCGATGTCGCCGCCGTCCGGTTGCGCGTTTCACCCGCGCTGCCCCAGCTGTTTCGCACCCTGCAAGACGGCCTACCCGGCCAATGATTCGATCATCGGCGGCAAAGTGCGCTGCCACCTCCACGACAGTCCTGCCCAAACTTTGGAGCTCGTCCACTCATGAGTCGTTCACAGGCCATCAGCTACACCACCGAGCAGTTCGACAACGGCGCATTCCTGTCCCTGCTCGAACGCAGCGTCGCTCTGCACACTGAAAGCCAGATCCCGGATCAGCTGCCAGAGCTCTATCGCTACCTCAAGGAATTCATCACGCCCCACGTCGAAGCACTGGGCTTCAGTGTGCAGATCTACGACAACCCGCTGCCCAAGCGCGGCCCGCTGTTGATCGCCACTCGCTTTGAAGACCCGGCATTGCCGACGGTGCTCAGCTATGGCCACGGCGATGTGGTCAACGGCTACGACGCGCAATGGCGTGAAGGCCTGTCGCCGTGGAAGGTCAAGGTCGATGGCGAACGCTGGTACGGTCGCGGTACCGCCGACAACAAGGGTCAGCACCTGATAAACCTGACGGCTCTGGAGCAGACACTCAAGGCACGCGACGGCAAGCTGGGTTTCAACGTCAAACTGCTGCTGGAAATGGGCGAAGAAGATGGCTCGCCGGGTTTGCGTGCGTTCTGCGAAGCGCATCCTGAAGAACTCAAGGCGGACGTTTTCATCGCCTCCGACGGCCCGCGTCTGGCGGCTTCGCGCCCGACGATCTTTCTCGGTTCCAGGGGCGTGTTCAACTTCGAACTGAGCGTCAACCTGCGTGAAGGCGCACACCATTCCGGCAACTGGGGTGGCCTGCTGTCCAACCCCGGCATCATCCTGGCCAACGCCATTGCCAGCATGGTCGATCAACAGGGCCGGGTGAAAATCCCTGCGTTGATGCCCAAGGAAGTGCCCGAAGCCGTGCGCCTGGCGCTGGCGGATATTGAAGTCGGTGGCGGTCCCGGCGACCCGGAAATCGACCCGAACTGGGGCAACCCCGAGTTGACCCTGAGCGAAAAAGTCTTTGGCTGGAACACCCTCGACGTCATCGCCTTCAAGACCGGCAACCCCGATGCGCCGGTGCATGCGATCCCCGGTAGAGCTAACGCCCACTGCCACATCCGCTTTGTGGTGGACAGCGACTACAACACCTTCATCCCGGCGGTGCGCACGCACCTGGATGCCCACGGTTTCACTCAGGTGGAAGTCAAACAAGGCCGCATCGACATGATGAACGCCACCCGTCTTGACCCGCAAAGCCCGTGGGTTGGCTGGGCGCTGAACTCTCTGGCTGAAACCACCGGAAAAAAACCGGCCCTGCTGCCTAACCTTGGCGGCTCGCTGCCTAACGATGTGTTCGCTGACGTGCTCGGCTTGCCAACGCTCTGGGTGCCGCATTCGTACCCCGCCTGCTCGCAACATGCGCCCAATGAACATTTGCTCGCCCCCGTGGTGAAAGAGAGCCTGCAAATCATGGCCGGGCTTTTCTGGGATCTCGGCAACGACGCTTCGCGATTGACGCAGGAGCATCAACAGCGGGAGCAAGCCAAATGAGCGACGCTCGACAACAGGCGCTGGACTGGCTCGCGGGCCAGGGCGAGGCGATGGAGTCATTGCTGCAACGCATCGTCGACACAGATTCCAACAGCTATGACAAGGCGGGTGTCGATGCCGTGGGCGCACTACTGGCGGCCGAACTGGAAGCAGACGGCATCCTGCTCGAACGCATGCCGGTGGAGGGCTTTGGCGATGTGATGCTCGCTGAAGTCTCCGGCGCAGCGGGCAAGCCGGTCTTACTGCTGGGCCATCGCGACACGGTCTTTCCCAAAGGCACCACCACAACCCGGGGTTACAGCCGGGACGCCACCCTTGCTTACGGGCCCGGTGTGGCTGACATGAAAGGCGGTCTGGTCCTCAACTGCTTTGCGCTAAAGGCGCTGAAGCGCGCCGGGCAACTGCCCTACCCGGTTCAAGTGTTGTATACCGGCGACGAAGAGATCGGCTCCGGTAGTGCTCGCGGCCATATCGAAACCGCTGCGCGTGCAGCTCGCGCTGTGCTCAACACTGAACCCGGCCGAGCCAGCGGTAACGTAGTCAGCGCTCGTAAAGGCGGCGCTACGTTAATCATTGAAGTCAGCGGCCGCGCGGCGCATTCGGGGGTCAACCATGCCGACGGCGCCAGCGCCATCGAGGCCCTTGCGCGCAAAATCGTCAAGCTACACGCGTTGACCGACTATCCAGCGGGCATCACCACCAACGTCGGGCTGATGTCTGGCGGCACATCGAGCAATACCGTCGCGCCCAGTGCCACGGCGAAGCTGGATGTACGCTTTATCGAGCTCAAACACTGGGATCAAATATTCGAAGCGATTCAGAAGATCGTCGCCGAAGAAGAATTGCCCGGCACCAGCGCTGTGCTAAAAGAGGCTACGACTTTCCTGCCCATGGAAGCGCAGCACAGCACCCGCTTGCTGGCGCTGTATCAGCAGCAAGCGCAAACACTGGGCTTCAGCGTCGAAGGCGAATTCACCGGTGGTTGTGCCGATTCAGGCTTCACCGCCAGCCTCGGCATTCCCACGCTGTGCGGCCTCGGCCCGGTGGGCGGCAAGGTGCATACCGATCGCGAATACCTGGAACTGGACACCCTGGTGCCCCGCGCACAGGCATTAGTGGCGACCATTCTGGCTGTCGGTGAAGCTTACTGAGGTAATTGGTCTCTTCGAAACGCCGGAGATTGGCTATCCACACCGCCAGTCCCCGGCGTTAAGGTTGGCGCCATCGCCCGATGGGCATTCAACCTAAGAGAAGGCCAGCATGAACGAACGCATCCAATGGGCCACCGTCGCCCCTGAAGCCTACCGCGCCATGGCCGCCCTTGAGGCCACCGTCTGCAAATCCGGGCTGGAAAACTCACTGTTGGAACTGGTCCGGTTGCGCGCCTCGCAAATCAATGGCTGCGCCTTCTGCATCAACAAGCACGCCAACGACGCCCGCCGCGCCGGGGAAAAAGAATCGCGCCTGCAAACCGTCAGCGTCTGGCGCGAAACCGCCTTTTTCACCCCTCGGGAAAAAGCCGCACTGGCCTGGGTCGAAGCCATGACCCTGCTGCCCAATCAGCAAGCGTCGCAGGAGCAATACCTTGCCTTGCAGGAGCACTTCACCGAAAGCGAAGTGGTCAACCTCACCCTCGCGATTGCCACCATCAATGCCTGGAACCGCTTTGGTGTCGGGTTCGCGATGGTGCCTGCGTAAAGCTCAAGCTGAATGCTGCTTCTTCCGGGTGAGATTCTATGGCTGCCCGCTAGTTAACGTGGGACCGGCTAAAGCCGGTCCACAGGTCAATCATGAACTTGAGATCAAGGCAAATCTGTGGGAGCCGGGCTTGCCCGCGATAAGGGCGCACCACGGCATCTGACATAGCGCGGTGTCAGCATCGTCGGAATGCTGCCCAGACCAAGCCCGGCTCCCACAGGGACAGCATTTCCAATCAAAGACATCACCCCGCCATCGGTTGCACCCAACAGCCCTCCCCCCTATGATTCGCCCCGTCGCTGCACATCAGCGACCGGATTTGGCGATCCGGACTACATATACGCAACAGCTCCAATGCTTGGTTGTCTTCACCTGTGTGGGCAATAGTTATGGCGGCTGTGCGTGGGAGACCTCCGGGTCTGCCGGGTATATGTGACCGGTTCGCCAACCTGCGTACAGCTGCCACCTGATTTCGTTTGGCGACGAAACCGGGGGCAGGCTTTAAATCACATAGATGGAATAACCGAATGACTCAATACACCCCGCTTTCCCAATCCCCCAACACCGTTCTGTTCATCAACCCCGACGCCCCACTGCCCGACCTGCACCACTTCGCCGTGCAACGCCTGCGCGCGGTGAAAGAGTTGATGAGCAGCCTCAGCGACGCCAAAGAGCCCGACACTGCCAGCCTTGCCAGTGCTGCTTGCCTGTTGCTGCAAGACAGTTGCGATGTGCTTGAGGTAATGGAAGTCAGGCTGGACAAGCTCAAAGCCTGATTCAACACAATTCCTGTAGGAGCTGCCGAAGGCTGCGAAGCGGTGTGTCATATAAAACGCACTTGCAGCCTTCGGCAGCTCCTACAAGGATTGTGCGCTGTTCATCCATCGATCAAATTTGCAGATGCTTCACATAAGGACTATTGGTTGGAGTACTCATCCGGCTTTGATGAAACTCGCCGTCGCTCTCATTACAGGCTCTCACTACAGGCTCTTACCAACATGACCGACAACGTTATTAAACTGGCTGCATTCAGCGATGGCGACCAAGGCGGCAACCCCGCAGGCGTGTGGCTCGGAGACTTTTTGCCGGATGAGGCGACGATGCAGCGCATCGCGGCCGAAGTAGGTTTTTCCGAAACCGTGTTTGCTGCGCCCATCGCCGAAGGATTTCGGGTGCGGTATTTCTCGCCTGAAGCCGAGGTGCCGTTCTGCGGTCACGCGACGATTGCCCTCGGTGCTGCGTTGGCAGGTCACTATGGCGACGGTGTTTTTAACCTGACGCTGAACCAGGCGCAGATCAGCGTCGAAGGTCATGCTCAGGGCGATTTGATTTCAGCGGCCCTGCAATCACCGCCCACTCACAGCGGGCCCATAGATGAGGCCTTGCTTCATGAAGCGCTGGAGTTGTTCGGCTATGCCCAACACGATCTGGACGCGCGTATTCCACCGGCATTGATCAACGGCGGCGCGCAGCATCTGGTGCTGGTGTTGAACAGTCGGGAAAAACTTCGCGCCATGGAATATGACCAACAGGCCGGGCATGAGCTGATGACCCGTGCCGGATGGGTCACGATATTGCTGGCGTATGCGGAAAATCTGCAGCTGTTCCACACACGCAATCCGTTCGCCTGGGGCGGCGTGTACGAAGACCCCGCCACTGGCGCTGCAACGGCCGCATTCGCCGGTTACCTGCGCGATCTTGAATGGCCTCACGGTGGGCACATCGACATTGTGCAGGGCGAGGACATGGGCAGTCGCTCGCGGATTCGCGCTGAGATTACTGATCTGAAAGGCAGTTCGATCCGGGTTTCCGGCATGGCCCGCAAACTTTAAGTCAGACCTTGAGCCGTGAGCCGCCAATCGCCACGCCGACCAGCATCACGGCGACAACCATGAACGCCACTTCCAGGCTGCTGGCGTGGGCGATGAAGCCAATCGCTGCCGGGCCGATCAGAATCCCGGCATAACCCAACGTGGTCAACGCCGGAACGGCGACGTTCTCGGGCATGCTCTTTTGTCGACCCAACGCGCTGTAACAGACCGGAACGATATTCGAGCAGCCCGCCCCCACCAATGCGTAGCCGAGCAGTGCCGCTTGCCATGACGGTACGAGGGTAGCCAATGCCAACCCGGCCGCCGCACACAAGCCGCCAAGAATCACTATTTGCCGTGGGCCGACACGTCGCACTACCGCATCACCGAACAATCGGCCTGCGGTCATGGTCAAGGCAAACACAGCGTAACCCAGCCCCGCATAAGAAGTTTCAACTCCGCGCAGCTCGCTGAGGAACACCGCGCTCCAGTCCAGCATCGCCCCTTCAGATAGAAAGACCGTGAAGCACAGCAGGCCGAGGAACAACACCACGCCTCTCGGGATGGCAAACGGCGGGCCATCGGTTTCGCTGCCGTAATCAAGGAAATGCGGTGCGGCCTTGAGCAACGCGATCAGTAAAACTGCTACGACGACAAACATCGAGACCAAAGGCGACGCGCCCACGCTCAATAACCCTGCAACACCCGCAGCCCCGGCGATGCCGCCCAGGCTGAACAGGCCGTGAAAGCCGGACATCATGGTTTTGCCGCTGGCACGTTCGACGATGATCGCCTGAATATTCACGGCACAATCCAATGCGCCCATCGACGCGCCAAAAATGAACAGCACAGCAATCAGCGACGGCAAATGCGAAACCGTGGCCAGCAATGGCAGACACAGGCAAATGATCGCCGAGGAAATCAACAGCACCCGACGACAGCCAATCCGCGCAGCCAGTGCACCGGCAAGGGGCATCGCGACAATCGAGCCGACACCCAGACAAAGCAGCAACAGCCCCAGGGTGCCTTCATCGAGCCCAACCCGGGCCTTGGCATACGGCACCAATGGCGCCCAGGCTGCAATGGCAAAACCGGCAATGAAAAAGGCTACACGGGTGGAGAATTGTTCCTTTCGTCCCGGCACAACCGGCGCCGGGGTGCTGATGGAAGTCATGCAGGCTCCTTGAAAACGGCGGACCAAAAGGTCCGGTAACCGGCGCAGCCTAGCAGATGCTGTCAGTTTTTTTGCAGGAGATCGCCCTGTCGTGCAGCAAACACTGGACCTGTAGGAGCTCACCGAGGTTAGGAGGCCAGCGATACGGTTTGTTTGACACACCGCCATCGCTGGCTCGTAACCTCGGTGAGCTCCTACAGGATTTGGGTCAACTCATAAATTCGCAAAGCAGCTAAACTACGCACCATTTTGAACCGGGCCGCCCTGCAACTGCCCACAACGTAAAGAGGCTGCTGTGTATAAAGGTGTGGTGCTGTCGGTTCTGGCTTCGGTGCTGTTTGGGGTCATGTATTTCTATACATCGCTGCTCAAACCACTGGGCGGGGAAGAGATCTTCGGCTGGCGGATGCTGCTGACGGTGCCCTGCGTAACAGTCTTTCTGCTGTTCAGTGGCGATTGGCATCTGGTCAAAAAAATCGCCGGGCGTATCCGCCAGCAACCGACACTGCTGATCGGCATCGCCCTGTGTTCGTTATTGCTGGGCGCGCAATTACTGGTGTTCATGTGGGCCCCCCTGCATGGCCGAAGCCTTCAGGTTTCCATGGGGTATTTCCTGCTGCCGCTGACGATGGTTGTCACCGGGCGTATCGTCTATGGCGAGCGGTTGTCGCGGTTGCAAAAGATCGCGGCCTTCTGCGCCATGGTCGGTGTCGCCAACGAGTTGCTCAATCGCGGCAGTTTCGCCTGGGAGACCCTGCTGGTCGCGGTAGGTTACCCGCTGTACTTCGTACTCCGGCGCAAACTGGCTACCGATAATCTTGGCGGCTTGTGGTTCGACATGGCATTCATGTTGCCGATCAGCGTCTGGTTCATCGTCAACGGCGATGCGTCCGTGGTTGAGCAATTCCCGATGCTGTATCTGCTGATTCCAGTGCTGGGTCTGATCAGCGCCTCGGCACTGGTCAGCTACATCGTTGCCAGCCGTCTGCTGCCGTTCAGCCTGTTTGGCCTGCTCAGCTACGTCGAGCCGGTATTACTGGTGGGCGTCGCATTGCTGTTGGGCGAGAGCATCGGCCGCGACGAGTGGATGACCTACCTGCCGATCTGGCTGGCGGTGCTGGTGCTGATTTTCGAAGGCTGCAAACACGTGCTGGTACAGCGACGCCGAACCTGATTACTGAATGAAGCGTTCCAGTTGCATTTCCTGCAAGCGGCTCAAGGTGCGGCGGAAGGCAAACGACAGATAGCCCTGGGTGTACAGCTCATGCATGGGCACCGCGGCATCGACATATAAAGGCACGCGACGGTCGTAGCATTCGTCCACCAGCGCAATGAAGCGCCGAACACCGTCGTCGTGGGGCGACAGCTGCGGCAGTTCACGATCTCCAGCCACTACCTGCTCGACTGCGTCCTCAGTGCCACGGGCGATTTTGGCTTCGCGCTGTGGCGCACTCAGGGCCGGAACTTCGCTGAGCAATATCGTCGAGAACTGGTCGCACAGCTCAATGAAATCCATGGCGGCCAACGGTTGTTCGCACAAATCAACGTAGCGGCACCACAACACGGAATCGCTGTGCTTGATGCTGGTGATGTTGCGATGTCCCACGGACACCGCGCCACTGGAGACTGCCTCATCACCCTTGAGCGTCTCGAATACAGCAGCCAGCGCACTGTTCTGCCCCGGCTCGGTAACGAAATAACGCTGATGCAGCAACCCTGGATGCAAGCGGTGATCTTCGCCGCCATCCACCGTGACAACCTCCATGTAACGCTGAATGGCTGCGATGGCAGGCAGAAATCGCTCACGGTTATGACCATGGCTGTACAACTGCTCGGGCGGCTGGTTGGAGGTGCAGACCAGCACGACGCCTGCTTCGAACATCGCTTGCAGCAGACCGCCAAGGATGACCGCGTCGCCAATATCCGTGACGAACAGCTCGTCAAAACACATCACCCGCACATCACGCCCCAGCTCTTGCGCCACGACTTTGAGGGGGTTGGAGGTACCGATCAGTTCGAACATGCGCTTGTGCACCCAGCGCATGAAGTGATGAAAATGCTGACGCCGTGCCGGAACGCTCAGGCTCTCGAAAAAGCGATCCATCAACCAGGTTTTGCCCCGCCCCACCGGGCCCCACAGGTACACGCCCTGCGCCGATTTCGGGTTGTCATTCAGCGCCTGAAAACAGGCCTGCAGCTGTTGAACGGCATGCAACTGCGCGGCGTCCGGCTGAAAACCCAACTGCTCAACGGCCCGCTCGTAGGCCTGCAACGGTGAAACGGCATTCATGGGTAGCGCATCGCTCGGTTGAGTGAGGGGGTGCAAGCATATATGAGCAAGTGAACTGATTGCGATCTGTTGGCTGACATGAAATCTTGTGGGAGCAGAGCTTGCTTGCGATAAGGCTGGACGCGGTTCACTTTAGATCGCACCCAGCCTTATCGCGAGCAAGCTCTGCTCCCACGGAATCTATGCAAAGCCGGTCCTGCGTGTAGCACCCACCAGCCACATTCAGTAACATCCCCTCTTTTTGCTTTCCCGGCATTGCCCCCTTTCAGGTACCCCATGAAACCAGCCCGTATACGCGCCGATGTCCTGGCCGGACTCACCACATCCTTTGCTCTGGTGCCCGAGTGCATCGCCTTTGCTTTGGTTGCCCACCTCAACCCGCTGATGGGCCTGTATGGCGCGTTCATCATCTGCACCCTGACTGCCTTGTTCGGTGGGCGGCCGGGAATGATTTCCGGTGCGGCAGGCTCGATGGCGGTGGTGATTGTCGCGCTGGTGGTGCAGCAGGGTGTGCAGTACCTGCTGGCGACGGTGTTGCTGGGCGGCTTGATCATGATCCTGTTCGGCGTGCTGCGCCTGGGCAAGCTGGTGCGCATGGTGCCGTATTCGGTGATGCTCGGGTTCGTCAACGGCCTGGCGATTGTGATTGCCATGGCTCAGCTCGAACATTTCAAAGTGGGTGACGCCTGGCTCACGGGCCAACCGCTGTACCTGATGATGGGTCTGGTGGCGCTGACCATGGCGATCGTTTACCTGCTGCCACGCCTGACCAAAGCTATACCGCCCGCGCTGATTGCGATTCTGAGCGTTGGTCTGCTGGTCTATCTGCTCGATCTGCCGACCCACACTTTGGGTGATATGGCGCACATTGCGGGCGGTCTTCCGAGCCTGGCCCTACCGGAAGTGCCGTGGGATCTGGAGACCCTGCGGATCATCGCGCCTTACGCGATTCTGATGGCGCTGGTGGGTCTGCTGGAAACTCTGCTAACTCTCAACCTGACCGATGAAATCACCGAGAGCCGAGGCTTTCCGGACCGTGAATGCGTGGCGCTGGGCGTGGCCAATATGGCGTCTGGCGTGTGCGGCGGCATGGGCGGTTGCGCGATGATCGGCCAGACCGTGATCAACCTCAGCTCCGGTGGCCGGGGTCGTTTGTCCGGCGTGGTAGCGGGCTTGATGATTCTGATGTTCGTGCTGTTTCTGTCGCCTTTGATTGAGGAAATCCCGCTGGCCGCGCTGGTCGGCGTGATGTTTGTAGTGGCTCAACAAACCTTTGCCTGGGCGTCGTTGCGGGTACTGCACAAAGTGCCGGTCAACGATGTGCTGGCGATCATTGCGGTAACCATCGTGACGGTGTTGACCGATCTGGCCACCGCGGTGATGTTCGGCATTGTTATCGCAGCGCTGAACTTTGCCTGGCAACAGGCCCGAGAGCTGTACGCCGACACGCACCTGGAGGCTGACGGAAGCAAGGTTTACACCCTGCACGGCACGTTGTTTTTTGCTTCTACTACGCGCTTTCTCAACCAGTTCAACCCGGCTGAAGACCCTGCCCAAGTCACCCTGGACTGCCAACATCTGAGCTTTGTCGATTACTCGGCGGTGTCGGCGTTGCAGACCTTGCGCGAGCGCTATACCAAGGCGGGCAAGCATCTGCGGGTGGTGCATTTGTCGAACCGTTGCAAGCAATTGCTCAAGCGGACCGATGTGCAGCATGGGTGAGGCTGGCTGAACGCGGATGCTGTGTTCGGTGCTCATGTCTGAGTTCTATGTTGACCTGCAAGCACAAACCCTGTGGGAGCGAGGCTTGCCCGCGATATAGGCGCATCGGTTAATCAGGCAGACCGTGTCATCGTTTATCGGGAGCAAGCTCGGCTCCCACAGAGGTGACATTCCAGTTCAATTCACTCATGGCACCCAATCCGCTAAACCTCAATATCCAGCAACGCCGCGCCCAGCGCCTTGCCGTGGGCATCCAGCGCCAGCGAACGGGTGACGCCGCCACGCAGGATGCCGGGCAGGACGAAGTTCAGGGCATGAACATTGGGCAATTCATAACGGCGCACGGGGCCTGCATTCGGGTCCAGCAGCTCAGCGAAATACGCGGCGACACGCTGCGCGGTTAACACTTCACACAAGCGTGAAAAGTCTTCAGCACGATAGGCAATCACCGAGATGTTTGACGTGTCGCCCTTGTCGCCGGTTCGGGAATGGGCGAGTTCGCGCAGTTTTACAGGCCGGCTCATGATGCATCCTCCAGATGTACAACAGCTGTCACCGCAGAACGCGGAACAAACAAAGACGCGACCGCCACAACCTGACGTAAACCTTTGGTAGCCCCACCCCCGCCATATGGGCCGTTGGTGTAGAGGGTTTCCACTTCGTTACCGACCCGCACCGCCTGAGCCTTGTCGGCGCAACGTGCCGCCACGCGCAATCGGACTTCCCAAGGTTCAGCCGCAGTGCGTGAACCCAGCTCGTCGCCGTGCAGCGAGTCCACCCCCATCAGTTCGGCGCGGATGTCCTCATAGCTGACGCCGGTCAGTTTCAGACGCTCCAGCACCACATCCCGTGCCAGCCTGGCTCGCGCCAAAGCGCCCGGGCCGCCATAGGAAATCTGTCCTTCGCCAATCCAGCCATCGAGAAAGCCCACCGAGACCTTCAAAGTTTCGGGTCGTGGTTTGCCCTGCGCGCCCATGACCCGAACCCGGTTCGGCCCGTCAGCGTGGAAGGCTACCGCAGAGAAATCAGCGCAGACGTCCGGCGTCAGGTACGCCGCAGGATCATGCACTTCATAGATAAGCTGCTCGGTGCAGGTCGCGGTATCAATACGGCCACCCGAGCCCGAAACCTTACTGATCACCGCAGAACCGGAAGCATCCACTTCAGCCAAGGGAAAGCCCAGACGCGCCAGATCCGGTACGTCTTTATAACCGGGGTCAGCGAAATACCCGCCACTGATCTGCCCCGCGCATTCAAGCAAGTGACCCGTAACGGTGCCGCGCCCCAGCAACGACCAGTTATCTGCCGCCCAGCCAAACTCGAACAATTGCGGTGCAAGGAACAGCGATGGGTCAGCAACCCGCCCGGTGATCACTACATCGGCATCGGCCCGCAATGCCTCGACAATCCCTTCGACGCCCATGTAAGCGTTGGCAGAAATCAGCCGTTCACCCAGGGAACCAAGCGTTGCGCCGTTGTCCAGCAACTGTTGCGGGTCGGCCTGCAACGCAGCCAGCACGTCATCCCCGGTTACAGCCGCGACTTTCAAACCATGCAACCCCAGCTCGGCAGCAATCCGCCGCACCTCGCGTGCCGCCGCCAACGGGTTGGCCGCGCCCATATTCGTGATCACTCTCAAGCGCCGTACAGAACCGTACCCTACGAACGGCAGTACACGGCACATGCGCTCACTCAGCAACGGGTCGTAGCCGGTCTCGGGATCTGCCAACCGGGCCTGTTGCGCCAAGGCGATGGTGCGCTCGGCCAGACATTCGAAGACCAGATAATCCAGATCGCCGTGTTCAGCCAGTTCAACGGCAGGCTCTACACGGTCACCGGAATAACCGGCGCCGGAGCCAATGCGTAAGGTTTTCATGTTGATACTCCTCTCAAACAAAAGCTGATTGTTTGAATTGAAATGCATTTCTGTAGGAGCTGCCGAAGGCTGCGAAGCATTCATCCAGACACACCGCTATCGCAGCCTTCGGCAGCTCCTACAAATTCTGTGTTTGCTGTTCGGCAGTCAGAACACACCCAGCAGCATCGCCGTCAGGGTCATCAACACCGAGGCGGCAAACAGGAACGGAATGGTGAAGCGCTGGTGATCGGCCAGTTCGATCTTGCACAGGCCCACCAGCAGAAAGGTCGCCGGAGTCAGCGGGCTTACCGGGAAGCCGGTGGTGTGTACGCCCAGCAGCGAGGCCTGAGCCACTTGCAACGGATCGACGCCCAACGCCTTGCCGACTTCGGCAATCACCGGCATGACGCCGAAATAGAACGAATCCGGATCAAACAGCAGGCTCAACGGCATGGAGATGAAGCCCACCACCATCGGAATCAACTTGCCGTGCCCCGCAGGAATCTGCGCAACCGCTACCTCGGCCATTGCCTTGAGCATGCCCGTGCCTTGCATGATGCCGGTAAATACCCCGGCCGCCAGGAGGATGCTGGCCATGGTCAGGGCCGTTTTTGCATGCGCATCGATGCGAGCGCGCTGAGCGTCGACATTCGGGTAGTTGATGCACAGTGCCACGACGGTGCCGAGCATGAACATCACCACTGGATCAACCAGACCGGAAATCATCACGCCCATGACCGCAATGGTCAGGATCAGATTGAGCCAGAAAAGACGCGGCCGACGCAGCACCTCTTCGTGATCTGCCAGCACCCGCTTCGGCACAACGTCCACATTGGCGCCAGCCCCCAGACCGAGGCGTTTTTCTTCACGACGACCGAGCATAAAGGCACAGAAAAATACGAAGGCCAGACCGACCAGTTGCACCGGAATCAGCGGCTGGAACAAGTCTGCCACGGGCACATGCAACGCTGCCGAAGAGCGCAACACCGGGCCGGTCCACGGTAGAAAGTTGACCCCGGCTGCCATGGCCGTCACGCAGGCCAGAATACGTTTGTCCATGCCGAGCCGCGTATACAGCGGCAGCATCGCCGGGATGGTCACCAGAAAAGTCACCGCTCCCGAGCCGTCCAGATGGACCAGCAGCGCCAACAACGCGGTGCCCATCACAATGCGCGTCGGGCGAGTACCGACAGTACGCAGGATGCGGTCTATGATCGGGTCCAGCATGCCCGCGTCGGTCATCACCCCGAAGAACAGAATGGCGAACACGAACATGCCTACCACAGGGGCGACGTTCTTGATTCCGGTAATGATGAAGCCACTGGTTTGCAGACCGAAACCACCGATCAGGGCGGCAATGATCGGTAAGGCAATCAGTGCGACGAGGGGTGAGAGGCGTTTGCTCATGACGGCAGCGAGCAGACAGAGAATCGTAATGACACCGAGAGTGGCGAGCATAGGTACTTCCTGTTCGTCATCCTTCCCGCTGGCGCGGCGGATGAGCTGTTGTTGTTTTCAACGAGTATTGAAAACACAGGTAAGCTTTGTAAATTGAAATGTTCGGCATGCTGCATTCGAAAAAACAAAACCATACGAATAAAAACAGGCACACGACCATGAAGAATTCGATTCAGCACATCCGAGCCTTTCTCGCCGTCGCCCACAGCGGCAGCTTTGCCAAAGCCGCTGTGGAGTTGAGCCTGAGCCCGTCGGCCCTCACCGTGCAGGTCCAGCAACTCGAAGACTGGCTCGGCGTACCTTTACTGGAGCGCAGCCCGCGCCACGTAAGCCTGACAGCAGCTGGCCAGAGCAACCTGATGCCGATGGAAAAACTGCTGCTGGACCTGGACAACATCGTCAGCGGTTCTCGGGATCTGGCGGCATTGAAGCGCGGCGTGGTGACTATCGCCGCCCTGCCCTCGATGTGCTCCAGCACTCTGCCGCCCGTGCTGCGCCGGTTTCGGGAACAATTCCCCGGCGTCGAAGTGCGTTTGCGCGACGTGGTAGCCCAACGTATCGACGCACTGGTACGCGAAGGCGAAGTGGATTTCGGTCTGGGCGTACGCGCGCGAATGGCGCACGGTCTGGAGTTCGAAGTGGTGCTGACCGACCGTTTGTGTCTCTTCGTGCCGAGCAGTCATCCGCTGTCCAGGAAGACATCAATCAGACTTGAGGAGATGACCGATCAACCGATTATTCTGACCGGTCGGGACAGCAGTGTGCGTGAGCGGGTCGAACAATTGTTCGCCGATGAACACCTGACGCTGCAACCCGGACTGGAGGCCAATTACATGTCCACGGTGCTCGCACTCGTTCGCCAGGGGCTGGGCATGACGCTGCTGCCGGAGTCGGCTGACGAGGGTCGGGATGATATGGTTTGCGTGCCCGTCGACCACCCCGGCGTGAGTCGCGACATCGGTTTGATCACCCGAAGCGGTCAGGGTTTGAGCCCGGCGGCACGGCAGTTTATTGAGTTGTTGCAGAATAGTGTTGGTTGAGGATGGGCCAGACCTGGAATGCTTTTTCCGTGTGGGAGAGAGGCCTGCCTGCGATGCATGAGACGCAGCTTGCAGTCATACCGCGTCATCGTCTATCGCGGGCAAGCCCGGCTCCTGGACAGTCTGCACAGGACCCATTACATATTCGAGAACAAGGATGAATCACACGATGCATAACCTTCCACAGCGTGTGCTGCTGACCTGCTGCATGTCGTTAGCCTGCATCACTGAAGCCGCAGCCAGCAATTTCGATGTGCAGACGGCTGCCACCCGGATCATGCAGCAGTACAACATTCCCGGCATGAGCATCGCTGTGACAGTCGATGGTCAGCAGCATTTCTACAACTATGGCGTTGCCTCCAAAGACACCAGTCAGGCAGTCAGCAGCGACACGCTGTTCGAGCTCGGATCTATCAGCAAGACCTTCACTGCAACCTTGGCCGGTTACGCACAGACAACGGGCAAGCTGTCGCTAGAGGATTATCCGGGCAAATACCTGCCCCAACTTAAAGGCAGCGCCTTCGACCAGGTCACCCTGATCAACCTTGCCACGCACACGGCGGGCGGCTTTCCCTTGCAGGTGCCCAACGAGGTGCAGAACAACGAGCAACTGATGGCGTACTTGCAGGCCTGGCAACCGCAATACCCGGCAGGCAGCAAACGCACCTACGCCAACCCGAGCATCGGCATGCTGGGGATGATCACCGCCAAGGCGATGAACATGACCTTCGAAAATGCCATGGAGCAGCTACTGTTTCCAACGCTCGGACTGACCAATAGCTATCTGAATGTGCCTGCCGACAAGATGAAGTTTTACGCACAGGGCTACAACAAACAGGACGCGCCGGTCCGCTTGCAGGGCGGCGTGCTGGGCAATGAAGCTTACGGGATGAAATCCAGCAGCAAGGATTTGCTGCGTTTCGTTGAGCTGAACATCAATGCTGGCAAGTCAGACAACGCGTTAGCCAAAGCGATTACTGATACGCATGTTGGTTATTTCAAAGTGGGAGAAATGACTCAGGACCTGATCTGGGAGCAGTATCCCTACCCGGTCAGCCTGGAAACTTTGCAGGAAGGTAACTCGAGCAAGATGGCCTTGGAGACTCAGCCTGCCGCCGCGATCAATCCGCCACTCGAACCGCAGCAAAACGTCTGGATCAACAAGACCGGCTCCACCAATGGCTTTGGCGGTTATGTGGCATTTGTTCCGGAGAAGAAGATCGGCATCGTGATTCTGGCCAACAAGAATTACCCGAATGAGGCGCGGGTGAAGTTGGCGTATGAGATTTTGCGGGCAGCCGAGTAAGGCTTGCCGGTCTGGACCGCGCTCGAATGATAAGACGAGCGCGGTTCACTGTTAGATCGCATCAACCCTATCGCGGGCAAGCCCGGCTCCTATCAAACAAACTACAACTATTTGATTTGGAGTACTTTTTTCATCTGTAGGAGCGCGCTTGCCCGCGATCGCGTCAGCACAGGCAATATATTCATCGACTGACAGACCGAATCGCGGGCAAGCGCGCTCCTACAGAGTCCGTGTTTGCTGCGCGACAGCGTGGTGTCAGGGACACCGGGGCGACTCCCACAGACTGCATTTATCCAGACAGGGATGTGGCGTGCAATTCTCACAATGACCACAGCCCTTGTGGGAGCAGAGCTTGCTCGCGACAAGGCTGAACACGATTCACTTTAGATCGCGTCCATGCCTATCGGGAGCAGCCTGCTCCCACAGTCCGAATTTCAGGCAAAAATCCCGTCAAGGCTTCATCCCTGAACCCCACCTGAACAAGAACTCGAATCCGATCCAGGGCGAAAAAACAACTATACGCATTCAATAATGAGTATCATTATGTTACGTATTGTTTCAGGTATGACTCTTTTTGGTGGCCCTGAAGCAGATCAGCCTAACGCATTAACCCTGGTGAAACATGCTCGTTCCTTTTTTGATCATGCTGCGCGAAGGGATTGAAGCCGCGCTTATCGTTGGCATCATCGCCAGTTACCTGAAGCAGACCGGCCGTGGCGAGTGGATGCCCGCCGTGTGGATTGGTGTCTTCCTGGCCGTCGCCTTGGCGCTGTTCGTCGGGGGTGGTCTGGAACTGGTCAGTGCTGAATTCCCGCAAAAACAACAGGAATTGTTCGAAGGCATCGTCGGTCTTTTAGCCGTGGCGATCCTCAGTTCCATGGTGTTCTGGATGCGCAAAGTCGCGCGTTCTATCAAGCATGCTTTGCACGAGTCTCTCGATGCCGCTCTGGCTGGCTCGAAAAACCAGACCTATGCGCTGATTGCCATGGTGTTCTTCGCCGTGGCCCGCGAAGGGCTGGAAACCGTGTTCTTCCTGCTAGCCGTTTTTCAGCAGAGTGAAGGCGCCAGCGCGCCGCTGGGTGCCCTGCTCGGCCTGATCCTCGCGGTTGCCGTGGGCTTCGCCATCTACAGCGGCAGCATGCGTTTGAACCTGAGCCTGTTCTTCCGCTGGACCGGGTTGTTCATCCTTGTGGTGGCGGCTGGCATTTTGGCCAACTCGGTGCAGGCGCTGCATGAAGCCGGAGTCTGGAACCACCTGCAAACCGTGGTCTTCGACATCAGCGCCACGTTGCCGATGGACGGACCAACCGGCTCGGTACTGGCGGGCATGTTCGGTTATCAGGATGCGCCCACCATCAGCACCCTCAGTGCTTACCTGATTTACCTGATCTTCGCGCTTGTTCTGTTCTTTATGCCCCACGCTCGGGTGGTGAGTTTGCCCACCCGACCGGCGCATTCGCATCCCTCTTCCGCTACAAACGAATAAGGCAACTCATGTCGAATCGTCCTACAGGGCTTTCAGATAAAGCCAAGCCACCTCGCGCCTTGAAATTGGCTGTCGCAGGCTCCGTGGTGCTCATGATCGCTGCAGGCGGGCTGTTTTATTACGCCTCGCAAACCGCCATGAAAAAGCGCGCCGCCAATAACAATGCGGAAACCGTGGTGACCATTCATGGCCACGCCTGCGAGCCGAATACGCTCACCGTGCCGGCTGGCAAGAACGCCTTTCGTATCGTCAACCGCTCCGAACGGGCTGTTGAATGGGAAATTCTCGATGGCGTTCTGGTGATTGAAGAACGGGAAAACATTGCGCCGGGCCTCAGCCAGGTGATCAACGCCAACCTGCAACCCGGCGACTACGCGATTACTTGCGGCCTGTTGAGCAACCCGCGCGGGACGCTGAATGTAACGCCGACTGCAGAGTCGGAGGCCAGTGCCAAGGCGCGCCCTTCGATGGTTGCTTTCATCGGTCCGCTGTCCGAATACAGGGTTTACCTGAGTACGCAGGGTTCAGCGCTGATCAAGGCGGTTAACGCCCTGCAGGACGCCATTGCGGCGGGCGATCTAAGCGCGGCACAGGCAGCTTATCTTCCGGCCCGGGCGGCCTATCAGCGCATTGCCCCCGCAGCCCAGCGTCTGGCCGAACTGGATAACGCAATCAACGCCCGCGCCGACTATTACGAAAAACGTGAGCAGGACCCAGGCTTCAGCGGTTTCCATCGCATCGAGTACGGCCTTTTTGACAAGCACAGCGTCGACGGTCTGCTGCCTGTCGCGCAGCGTCTGCAAGCCGATGTCACCACGCTGAAGCAGCAGTTGCTGGCGCAGAACATGGCGCCTGAACAACTGGCCAGCGTCATCGCCCGCAACATGCGCGGCCTCGCCGAAATCCGCAGCAACGGCGAAGAGGAGCGTTACAGCCACAGCGATCTGAACGGCTTCGTTGCCAACCTTGAAGGCACTCGCAAAGTCATCGACCTGCTGCGCCCGATGCTGGCCAAAAGCGCCAAGCCGCTGCTTGAGCAGATCGATGCCGCCGCTGCTGCGCTGGACACCGAATTGAACGGGCTGAGCGCGGACAGCGGCATGCGCCCTTATGACCAGGTGGATGCCGTACAACGCAAGTTGATTGCCGACAAGGCCAAAGCACTGGCGGATGCGCTGGACGGGATAGACCAGGCGCTGGGTTTGTCTGGCCTTTGATTTTATGTGGGAGCAGAGCTTGCTCGCGATAAGACTGGACGCAGTTCACTTTAGATCGCGTGACCTTTATCGCGAGCAAGCTCAGCTCCCACAAAGAACTCGCGACCGATCTCCCCGTTACCAAACAACTGATTTTTGAGCGAAGTAAACAGCCATGAACGACTCAGACAACAGCAACGCCCCACAATCCGCTCAACGCCGTCGAGTGCTGCTAGGCCTCGGTGCTGCGGGTGCGGCTTTGGCGGGTAGCAGCCTGAGCGGCATCGTATTGGCCGCCGCTCCGGCACAAGTCACCGAAGCGCCAAACAGCGAAAAGACCGCTGACCATAACGAATTCCACGGCACCCACCAGACCGGAATCGTCAACCCGCGTCCGGCGTCCGGTATGCTGGTGGCCTTTGATGTGCTCGCCGCTGACCGGGAAGATCTGGAGCGTCTGTTTCGCACGCTGAACGAGCGCATCACGTTCTTGATGACCGGCGGAACAGTGCCCCAGATTGATCCGAAGTTGCCACCTGTGGACTCCGGCATCCTCGGCCCGGTGGTCACGCCGGACAACCTGACCATCACGGTGTCGGTGGGTGACTCGCTGTTCGACGAGCGCTTCGGCCTCGAAAGCGTCAAGCCCAAGCGTCTGAGCCGAATGGTCGGCTTCCCCAACGATGCGCTGGAAGCGGACAGCTGCCATGGCGACTTGAGCATTCAGTTCTGCGCCAACAGCGCCGACAGCAACATCCACGCCCTGCGCGACATCGTGAAAAACCTGCCGGACCTGCTGCTGGTGCGCTGGAAGCAGGAAGGCAGTGTGCCGCCGCAAGCGCCGAAGAAACCCGGCCAGCCGCCGGAAAGCGCCCGCAACTTCCTGGGTTTCCGCGATGGTTCGGCCAATCCTGATTCCAACAACCAGAAGACCATGAACGAACTGGTCTGGGTGCAGCCGGGCAGCGACGAACCGGGCTGGGCCGTGAATGGCAGCTATCAGGCGGTGCGGATCATCCGCAACTTCGTCGAGCGCTGGGACCGCACGCCTCTGCAAGAACAGGAAGCGATTTTCGGCCGGGTCAAAACCACAGGTGCGCCCATGGACGGGAAGGTTGAAACCGATGTGCCGAACTATGCAGCCGACCCTCACGGCAAGAAAACCAGACTGGATTCCCATATCCGCCTGGCCAACCCGCGCACGGCTGAAAGCCAGCGCAACCTGATCCTGCGTCGGCCGTTCAACTATTCCAACGGCGTTAACAAGAACGGCCAACTCGACATGGGCCTGCTGTTCATCTGTTACCAGTCCGATCTCGAGAAAGGCTTCATAACCGTGCAGACCCGCCTCAATGGCGAGCCACTGGAGGAATACCTCAAACCGGTGGGCGGCGGGTACTTCTTCACCCTGCCCGGCGTGATCAACGACCAGGACTTCATCGGTCGCTCACTGCTTCAGGCTTCGGCCAGCTCCGATACCAAAACTGCGTAATTGCCAACCCTTAAAGCCACCTCAACAGGAAGAGTCCCATGAAGAAGTTGCCTTTTGCTTTGCTGCTCACCGCCGGTCTGCTGCAGACCCCGGTTTTCGCCGCCACTGCGCCGCTGGACCTGGTAGGACCGGTTTCGGATTACAAGATCTACGTCACCGAACAGATCGGCGAGCTGGTCAGCCACACCCAGAAATTCACCGACGCGGTGAAGAAAGGTGACCTGGCCACCGCTAAGAAACTGTACGCGCCGACCCGCGTGTTCTATGAAGAAATCGAGCCAATGGCTGAGCTGTTCAGCGATCTGGACGCGTCCATCGACTCCCGTGTTGATGATCATGAAGCTGGCGTGAATGCTGAAGACTTCACCGGCTTCCACCGTCTGGAATACGCACTGTTCTCGCAAAACAGCACCAAGGATCAGGGCCCGATTGCAGACAAGTTGATGGCCGACGTGAAAGACCTGGAAACCCGCGTCGCCGGTTTGACCTTCCCGCCTGAAAAGGTTGTAGGTGGCGCAGCAGCACTGCTGGAAGAAGTGGCTGCAACGAAGATCTCCGGTGAAGAAGACCGCTACAGCCACACCGACCTGTATGACTTCCAGGGCAACATCGACGGCGCGAAGAAAATCGTCGACCTGTTCCGTCCGCAAATCGAGAAGTCCGACAAAGTGTTCGCTGCGAAGGTCGACAAGAATTTCGCGACCGTGGACAAGATCCTGGCCAAGTACAAGACCAAGGATGGCGGTTTCGAAACGTACGACAAAGTGAAAGAGAACGACCGCAAAGCGCTAGTGGGCCCGGTTAACACCCTGGCTGAAGACCTGTCGACCCTGCGTGGCAAGTTGGGCTTGAATTGAGTTAACCCGATCCCGTGGAATTGGGGTGGAATTGATCTAACCCAATCCTGTGGAATTGGGGGGTTTGATCTAACCCAATCCTGTGGGAGCCGGGCTTGCCCGCGATACATGAGACGCGGTTTGAAGACACACCGCGTTATCGTTTATCGCGGGCAAGCCCAGCTCTCACAGAGGTTTTGCATTCCCCTGAGATATCTGCCAAGCCTTATTCACGCCTTCTTGTCGTGATTGATGATCAGCTTGTAAAACGTTGCAGCCCCGCCTTCGGTGGCATACCCAGTGTTGTCCTGGGTATACACACCTGCCTTGAAATACAGCAGCTTGTCTTTCCACGTAGCATCCAGCTTGGCACCCCATGCAAAGTCAGCCGCATTCACTGTCAGATTGCCTGCAGGCGTCAGGTGAATGCTGTAGCTGAAACGCACGTTCAATGGCACGCCTGAAGCAATGTTGATGACTTCGATTTCAGCGTCCGGGCTACGGCGGAATTTAGCGACGATGTTGCCCGTCTGCAGTTTTTCCTTGAACTGGTACTCAACCTTGAGCAGCGGCTCGGTGCTTTGGAAAGCGTGAATCTGACCGATGACAATTTTGCCGGTTGAAGGCACTTGATTGACCGTGAGTGCAGCGCGCAGGAAATTGTCTGCCTGGGAGTAAGTCCAGTTGTAGACCTTGCCGTCCGCCGTCGTCTCTCGCAGTTCCGTCCGCGGGAATTTAGCGTTCTCCGTTTTGGACCCGGTTACCGGAGCCCAGAAGAACAATGTATTGCCAGAACGAAAATAACCATCCTGATAACCCTGAACCAGTTTAGGGGTATCAATAATCACGGATGGAGTGCCTACAGGAATGGAAAGGTTCCAGGTGGCGAGGTCGATCATCGCATGCTCACAAGGTGCGGCCAGCGCACCGACAAAGGTCTCTAAACCGGGCGCTTGAGCTCCCGGATGGCTTCGTCTGGCGTATCGGCTGAATCGATTTTTTTGTGAACAGGGCGCGACACTGAATTGGCGCCAATAAAACATCATGCAGCATTAAAGGCCATTATTTCGATATCACGCATAAAATCAGGACCCATGACCTCTCCTGCCCTGCAAGCATCATCAAATATGGAAACTGCGAAATGAGAACCACGTCAGTTTTTTGGACGTGCCTCCCGTAACTGCTGATTTACAGTTGAAAAAACAAAAATAAATGCCGACCAACGGTATGAAAATAATCAAAACGGATGGCACTTTTCCGATTTATCCCTGTCAGTCCGCCTGACTTTTCCATGATTTTTAGCGCATCCGCTCCTCGAACCGCTGGGCACTTCGGGCTTGACTGTAAGACTTTGTTACAGGATTATAGTTAGCAAGCTAATTATGTTGTCACGAACAATATCCTCGCTAACTAATTTCCCGGTTTCAGTTATGTCCCTCGATTCACTGCAGATGAGCATCAGCAGCGGCATGGTCGCTTCGTCCCGACAATGGCGGCGGATCTGCCACAACACGCTGGTGCGCTATGGTGTTTCCGAAGCTTGCGCTGCGCCGCTGCTGATGATTCTGCGGCTGGGCGACGGGGTGAATCAGGTCACGGTGGCCCACGCAGCGGGCATGGAAAGCCCGACGCTGGTCCGCCTGCTCGACCAACTGTGCAATGCCGATATCGTCTGCCGCACCGAAGATCCGTCGGATCGCCGGGCCAAATCCCTGAGCCTTACCGAAAATGGCCGCGTGCTTGCGCTGGCCATTGAAGATGAGCTGCTGCGCTTGCGTCGCGAGGTGCTCAAAGGGGTGGCGAAGGAAGATCTCGAAGCAACGTTGCGCGTGTTTAAAGCCTTCAGCGATGCCGCCAATCAAGACAGCACGGGGTCGCTTTGAAAGACTTTTTCGCAGGCGTGCCCCCGGCGCGTGACTGGTTCTATGGCGTCCGGACCTTCGGTGCGTCCATGCTGGCGCTGTACATCGCGCTGCTCATGGAAATGCCCCGGCCCTACTGGGCGATGGCGACGGTGTATATCGTCTCCAGTCCGTTCGTGGGTCCGACCAGCTCCAAGGCGCTGTATCGTGCAATCGGCACACTCACGGGTGCAGCGGCGTCAGTGTTCATCGTGCCGATGTTCGTCCAGACGCCGTTTCTGCTCGCAATCGTGATCGCCCTCTGGACCGGCACACTGCTGTTTCTGTCGCTGCATCTGCGCACCGCCAACAGCTACGCGTTAATGCTGGCCGGTTACACCATGCCGCTGATCTCCTTCCCGGTGGTGGACAACCCCCAGGCGGTGTTTGAAATCGCCGTATCGCGTACCGAAGAGATCTTTCTCGGCATCGTCTGCGCAGCCGTGGTCGGCAGTATTTTCTGGCCGCGCCGCCTGGCGCCGGTCATGCAGGGCTCGGCAGATAAGTGGTTCAGCGATGCCTCGGCCTACTGCGACCGCTTTCTGTCACGCAGCGCCAATGCTGAAGAAGTCGGCACCCTGCGCAGTTCAATGGTTGGTACCTTCAATACCCTTGAACTGATGATCGGCCAGTTACCTCATGAAGGCGCCCGCAAACAAACAGTTCGCAACGCAAAAGAGCTGCGCGGCCGCATGATCCATCTGCTGCCGGTGATCGACGCGCTGGATGACGCTTTATGGGCATTGGAGCGGCGCACGCCAGAACTGGTCGCCAATCTCGCGCCGCTGTTGATCGAGACGCGCGCCTGGCTGGAAAACACCGCCAGCGGCCTGCAGACAAAACAATGGGAAACGCTGCATGGCGAACTGGATCGCTTGCAACCCAGTGCCGCTCAGCTCGATGATCGCCGTCAGTTGCTGCTGTCCAACGCGCTTTACCGCCTCGGTGAATTCATTGATCTGTGGCAGGACTGCCGCACCTTGCAGCACGCGATCAAGACTGACGACCAGACACCGTGGCGCGCCGTTTACCGGCATTGGCGACTGGCAAGCATCACGCCGTTTCTGGATCGCGGGCTGATGCTTTATTCGGTGATGACCTCAGTGCTGGCGATCATCGTCGCTTCGGTGCTGTGGATTCTGCTCGGCTGGACCGACGGTGCTGCCGCCGTGGCGCTGGCGGCAGTGTCGTGCAGCTTCTTTGCCGCCATGGACGACCCGGCTCCGCAGATTTACCGGTTCTTTTTCTGGACCATGCTGTCAGTCGTCTTCGCCAGCCTGTACCTGTTCGTGGTCCTGCCCAACCTGCATGACTTCCCGATGCTGGTGCTGGCCTTCGCGGTCCCGTTCATCTGCGTCGGTACCCTGACCGTGCAGCCGCGCTTCTACCTGGGCACCTTGCTGACCATCGTCAACACCTCGTCCTTTGTCAGCATTCAGAGCGCCTACGACGCGGATTTCCTGAACTTCATCAACTCCAACCTGGCCGGTCCGGTGGGCCTGCTGTTCGCATTCATCTGGACCCTGATCATGCGTCCGTTTGGCGTCGAACTGGCGGCCAAGCGCCTGACCCGCTTCAGCTGGCGCGACATTGTTGCCCTGACCGAACCCGCGACACTCGCTGAACATCGGGCCATGGGCGCACAAATGCTCGACCGTCTGATGCAACAACTGCCGCGTCTGACCATCACCGCGCAAGACACCGGCATTGCGCTGCGCGACCTGCGCGTGGCGCTGAATCTACTGGACATGCTGGCCTGGTTACCAAGGGCGCACGCGGGGCAACAGCTGTTGCTGCGCCAGGTCGTCGAAGAAGTCGGCAGCCACTTCCAGGCCTGCCTGAAAGCCGGTGAGCGCCTGCCAGCGCCCAAAGGCATGTTGATGACCATGGACCGCGCACGCCGCGCCCTGACCGTTGAACTGCTGGGCGAAGAACCGGCCCGCCTGCATCTGCTGCATGCCTTGAGCGGCCTGCGCCTGGCCCTGTTGCCAGGCGTGGAAGTCGTCAATGCCGCGACCGAAACCGAAGAATTACCGCCCCATGGCCTCGACGGAGCGTCCCTATGATTGGCGATCTGGACATCAGCGGGGTCTTCGTACCCACGTTTCTCGCGCTGATGGGCATCACCTATATACTGTTTCTCGGGGTCCACGCGGTGTTATCGCGTACCCATTTCTACCGTCTGGTCTGGCACCGGGCATTGTTCAACGTAGGTCTATACGCTTTGTTGCTCGGCGCCGTGGATACTCTCAGTCGATACCTGATGAAATGAAAAAACCTCTGCTTACATTGGGCCGCGTGGTCCTGACTCTGCTGGTCGTGACCTTCGCCGCCATCGTGGTGTGGCGCATGGTCATGTATTACATGTACGCCCCCTGGACCCGCGACGGGCACATCCGCGCCGACATCGTGCAGATCGCGCCGGACGTGTCCGGGCTGATCGAAAAAGTCGACGTCGGCGACAACCAGTTGGTCAGCAAAGGCCAGGTGCTGTTCACCATCGATCAGGACCGCTTCCGCCTCGCGTTGCGCCAGGCGAAGGCGACGGTTGCCGAGCGTCAGGAAACCTGGGAACAGGCCCGCCGCGAGAACAAGCGTAACCGTGGCCTCGGCAATCTGGTGGCCCGCGAGCAACTGGAAGAAAGCCAGTCCCGGGAAGCCCGCGCCCTCTCCGCCTTGCAGGAATCCCAAGTGGCGGTGGATGCCGCTCAATTGAACCTGGATCGCTCGGTGATCCGCAGCCCGGTAGACGGCTACCTCAACGACCGCGCACCTCGTACCCACGAGTTCGTCACCGCGGGTCGACCTGTGTTGTCGGTTGTCGACGGCGCTTCATTTCACATCGATGGCTACTTCGAAGAAACCAAGCTCGACGGCATTCATATCGGGCAAGGCGTGGACATCCGGGTGATCGGCGACAACGCCCGTCTGCGGGGCCACGTCGTGAGCATCGTCGCCGGTATCGAAGACCGCGACCGCACCAGCGGCTCCAACCTGCTGCCCAACGTCAATCCGGCGTTCAGTTGGGTACGTCTGGCCCAGCGCATTCCGGTGCGCATCGCCTTCGACGAAGTGCCGGACAACTTCCGCATGATCGCCGGGCGTACCGCCACCGTGTCGATCATCGAAGACAGTCAGGCAATTCACACAAAGGAGCCCGGCAAATGACACACCTTACGCGCCTGACGGCAACAGTCGGGCTTGGCTTGCTGCTGTCGGCGTGTCAGATGGTCGGCCCCGATTACCAACTGCCCAAGGACGCCGCGATCAATCGCCCGGACCTGCAGGGCGAGTTGGCCGGGGAATCGGTCAACACGATTTCTGCGCCCGTGCCATCTGACTGGTGGCGCCTTTATCAGGACCCACATCTGGATCAACTGGTGCAGCAGGCCATGGCCTCCAACACCGACCTGCGCATCGCCGCCGCCAACCTGCAACGCGCCCGCTACCAGACCTCTGAAGCTGAAGCTGCGGGCGGTTTTACCACCAGCGCCAAAGCCGGTGCCCAGCGCCTCCAAGAGTCTGGCGAAGCGTTTTTGCTGTCCGAGAAAGTCCCGGTGGGTAACGTCGGGGATCTGGGTATTACTACGTCGTACCAGTTCGATTTGTTCGGCACGCTGCAAAGGGGCATCGAAGCGGCCAACGCCAACGTTGATGCCGCTCAGGCGGCTGCCGACACCGCACGCATCACCTTGGTGGCTGACGTGGTTCGCGCTTATACCCAGGTCTGCGCCGCCAACGAAGAACACGATATCGCCATGGAGTCGCTGAGCCTGCAAAAGCAGAGCGTCAGCCTGACCCAGCGTTTGCGTGACGCGGGGCGTGGTGATGAAACTCAGGTAACGCGCTCGGAAACCCAGTTCAAATCCCTGAGCGCTGAACTGCCGCGTTACGAGGCGTTGCGTCAGACCGGCCTGTATCGTTTGTCGATGCTGCTGGCCAAACCGCTGGATCAATTACCGGCGGGCGTGAGCACCTGTAATGAGTTGCCGCATATCGCGCAGGTGATGCCGGTGGGTGATGGCGCAGCACTGCTCAAGCGCCGCCCGGATGTGCGTCAGGCGGAACGGCGTCTGGCAGCATCGACCGCTGAAATTGGTGTGGCGACGGGTGAGTTGTACCCGGACATCAGCATTGGTGCGACCGTCGGCACCGTGGGTCTGTTGGAAAACCTGGGCAAGCCGGTCGCTAACCGTTGGGGCTTTGGCCCGTTGATTAACTGGACTGTACCGTCGAACGGCGCTCGGGCCCGGATTCACGAGGCCGAGGCGTCGAGCCAGGCGGCATTGGCGCGCTTTGATGGTGTGGTGCTGAATGCGATACGGGAAACCCAGACCGGTCTGGCGCAATATACGGCGCTGTTGCAACGCCGTGATGCGCTGACCGATGCGGCGCAATCTGCGGAGCAGGCTGCGGATCAGACGCATCGCTTCTTCCAGGCTGGACGGGCTTCGTTTCTGGCTGATTTGCAGGCAACCCGGACTTATACGGATGTGCGGGCGCAGTTGGCGACGGCCAATACGCAAGTGGCGATGGGGCAGATTGATCTGTTTCTGGCGTTGGGTGGGGGTTGGGAGAGTAGCGGCTCGGCGCCTAAGCGCTGAGTGTTGCGGCTAGTGTACATATCCGTTACCGCAGTGATGGCGGATATTGGTTGCGCTTTTACAGCGCCTCACTTTTGAACATCCGGAAGCCGGCCCAGACAAAAGTAACCAAAACGCTCTTGCCCCACCACTCGGCACCTCGCTGACGCTCGGTGTACCCGCCCGCAGATCCTGAACCGTGGGCCGCCGCAACGGGCCATCCATGGCCCAATGCGGCTAACCCGGCGTCCTGCCCCTCTTCAACTCAAGGGCGCCCCACGCTTCAGAATCTGCGTTCGGCCAGCGTAGTTTAACGGGGCGCTTAAGATCAAAATCAAAAGCAGAGCAGATCAAAAGCATAGCGAAAACAGCCGGATCGCCCCGGCCCGGTAGGAGCGAACTTGTTCGCGAGACGTCACCACAGCCAACGAATACATCGTCTGACACACCGCTTCGCAGCCTTCGGCAGCTCTCATCAAACAGGATGTATCTCACTGAATAAACGCAATTCTTTGTGGGAGCGGTGCTTGCCCGCGATAGGAACACCGCGATTTATCCGTCAGACCGCGTCGCCATTATCGCGGGCAAGCACCGCTCCCACATAGAACCGAGTTTGCTGCACCACAGCGCGATGTCAGGGACACTGTGCAACCTCCTGCAAAACAGCGGCAAACTCACAAATCAGGTCGGCTGTCAGGCCGCCGCGCTTTTGATGTAGATCTGAGGCGCCCCGTTAAACCACGCTGGCCGAACGCAGATTCTGAACCGTGGGCAAACCGGCAAGGATGCCGGTTTAGCCGCACCGGGCCATGGATGGCCCATTGCGGCGGCCCACGGTTCAGGATCTGCGAGCGGGCATCCCGAGCCTAGGCGAGGGACCGAGTGGTGGGGCAAAAGCCTTTTGCTTACTTTTGGGCTTTCAAAAGTGAGGCGCCGTAAGGGCGCAACCAATTGAGGCCTTTACCGCAAAAACGGATATGTACTCAAGCCTCTCATGCGCGAAAGCGCCCCCACACTACCCCTGATCCCGATTCTTGCGAAACGCCCACCGCCCCGCAATCACCGTAAACGTCGCCACCAACGCCACCAACACCCAAAAGCCCTCCGGATCGCTCGCCAGCGGAATACCGCCCACGTTCATTCCGAAGAAACCCGCAACGATGTTGATAGGCAGCGCAAGCACAGTCACCACCGTCAGCGTAAACAGCGTGCGGCTGCTCTGTTCGTTGAGGTTCGCGGCGATCTCCTCCTGCAGCAACTTGATGCGCTCACCCAACGCCACCAGATCGCTGATCACCAGGGCCGACTCCTCCGTCGACTGCCGCAACTCCTTCACATCCGCTTCCAGCAACCAGTCAGGCGGGCGATGCAGCAAACGCATCAGCGAGCCCGGCTCCAGCGCCAACAGTCGTTGCAGACGTACCAACACCCGCCGCATCGCCCCCAACTCCGAGCGGTTATTGCTCAGGCGCTGCGACAGCAATTGGTCTTCGATCTTGTCGACGCTCAGGCTGGTCTTGCGCAGAAACTGCGTCAGTACTTCGCCCTGATCGCGCAACAGATGCACCAACAATTCCAGCGGCGAACGAAACCGCTCGCCGCGTTTGACCGAAGAACGCAGCTTGTCCACCGAACGCAACGGATGCAGCCGGGCCGTGATCAGGAGATTGTGATGGGTGCAGACCCACAAGGTGGAAATGTCAGTCGACAACATGTTGAAGTCGAAGACCACGTCGTTGACCACCGCCAGCAGCGCAGAGTCCACATGCTCGATACGAGTCGAGCGCGACCCTTCATGCAACGCTTCGAAGAATTCCTCTGGCAGACACAGGTTGGTTTTCATCCAGCGTTCACACGCCGCATGGGCCAGGTTCAGGTGCAACCAGATAAATTCATCACCGCTGTCGCTGGAGTGCAGGCACTGCAAAGCAGCGGCGGAGCCAATTTCCCGGCCGCTTTCACCGGGTTTGAAACTGAAACCGTAAAGCAGGCCGAACAGATCTGAATCCTGGTGGTTCTGCACGATGCTTTGGTTCATGAATGCTCGCTGGCCGTGATGCGCCGGGTCCGTGGCAAAAGGACGAAGTGCGCATCATGACAAGCCGTTATTGCAGTTTTGTTGCACTCTCGATTCCTCCAGTGGGACCGGATTCATCCTGGAAGTCGGCATTCCTGACGATAAAGAAGCGGTGGATGTACCGGCCCTTCGCGAATGAATTCGCTCCTACCGGTAATCTCGCCAAGACGTAGAGCCCGGTAGGACCGAATTTATTCGGGATGGCGATATTCCTGAAGATACAAATGCATCGCCTGTAATGACCTCTTCCCGACTGAAGCCGGTCCCACGAACGTCAAACCATCGCCAACGGCATTTTGCGGCTTGGCACTGGCCAGGCTCTGTCGATATCGGCGAGGTCTTGTGCAGTGAGGACCAGCTCGGCCGCTGCCGCGTTGAGCTCGATGTGTTTCGGTGTGACCGCTTTAGGAATGGCGATCATGTTGCTCTGACGCAATACCCACGCGAGGCTGATCTGCGCCGGAGTCGCGTTGTGCCGTGCAGCGATTTCGTGCAGTGCCGGGTGATGCAGCAGGTTACCGGCCTGCCCCTGACCAATCGGGCAATACGCCATGGTCGGCAAATTGTTGGCTTCTGCCCAAGGCAACAGATCGAACTCGATGGCACGGTCTTCCGGGTTGTACAGGACCTGGTTGGTGGCGCAGGCCGGGTTATTCAATTCCAGCAGGTCTGGCACGTCGAAGTTCGACACGCCCCAGCGGCCGATCTTGCCTTCTTCACGCAAACGCTCGAAGGCTTCAACGGTTTCTTCCAGCGGATAGGAACCCGGCCAGTGCAACAGATACAGATCGATGTAATCGGTTTTCATCCGCTTTAGGCTGCGTTCGCAGGCGGCGGGGATGCCTGAGCGGCTGGCGTTGTGCGGGTAAACCTTGCTGACCACAAACACGCGGTCGCGCTGCCCGGCGATGGCCTCACCGACGATTTGTTCGGCGATGCCGTCGGCATACATTTCAGCGGTGTCGATCAGGTTCAAGCCCAGTTCGATGCCCTGACAGAGTGCGCGAATCTCGGCGGAGCGCATGTCCTGACGCTCGCCCATGTGCCAGGTGCCCTGGCCGATAACCGGAACCTGTTTGCCCGCTAATTCAAGAGTGCGCATAGGGAAGCCTGCAAGTCAGTTAAATGATGAGGAGTGAGGCAGTGGAACCGGGAAAGGGTTCAGTGCGATGAGCAAAAACCGGGTCTGAGGTTCGGCAGGTCGATGCATTCTTTAAATGAAACGCGATCTCCCGTGGGAGCCGGGCTTGCCCGCGATACATGAGACGCGGTTTGAAGACACTCCGCGTTATCGTTTATCGCGGGCAAGCCCGGCTCCCACAGGGACTGCATTCCAAATCAAGACAGCTGTTGGTGCATGCCGATCATCCGAAAACATTGTCCAGGCCCAAGTTCATTGACCTGTGTAGCATCTCGGTAACATTTTGTAATGAGTATGGGCAGATCCATTCTTCAACAGGATCAAGCACCATGGCAACCAGCACGTTAGCCCCGGATTCCTTTGAACAGGCCCGAGACTCAAAGCCTCAACTGCACCGCAAGCCCAGCACGCTGACGATGGTGGTTTTCTTCGCCATTCTTGCCACCGGCTTATTGTTCACCGCCTACAGTTTGAAACAAGACGTAGATGATCTGGGCACCGTAGTCACCACCTGGACGCCATTTCTGTTGCTGGGCGTGGCGTTGCTGATTGCGCTGGGTTTCGAGTTCGTCAACGGCTTCCATGACACCGCCAACGCGGTTGCCACTGTGATCTACACCCACTCGCTGCCGCCGGGCTTCGCAGTGGCGTGGTCCGGGTTGTTCAACTTTCTCGGCGTGCTGTTTTCCAGCGGTGCAGTGGCGTTCGCCATCATTGCCTTGCTGCCAGTCGAGCTGATTTTGCAGGTGGGCTCCGGCGCTGGTTTTGCGATGATCTTTGCCTTGTTGATCGCCGCGATCATCTGGAACCTGGGCACGTGGTGGCTGGGTCTGCCCGCCTCTTCTTCACACACCCTGATCGGCTCGATCATCGGTGTGGGGGTTGCCAATGCCTTGATGCATGGCCGCGATGGCACCAGCGGCGTCGACTGGTCTCAGGCGACCAAAATCGGCTACTCGTTGCTGCTATCTCCCTTGGTCGGGTTCGTTTTTGCCGCGCTGTTACTGCTGGCAATGCGCATGTTCATCAAGAACCGCGCGCTCTATAAAGCGCCTGAAGGCAACACTCCACCGCCATGGTGGATTCGCGGCATGCTGATCGTGACGTGCACTGGCGTGTCGTTCGCCCACGGTTCCAATGACGGACAGAAAGGCATGGGCCTGATCATGCTGATTCTGGTCGGCACGTTGCCAATGGCCTACGCGCTGAACCGCACCATGCCCGCCGATCAGTCCATCCAGTTTGCTGCCGTTGCCGAAGTCACCCAGCAGGCACTCACTCGCGCCGCCCCACTGCCCGCTCCCGCTGATCCACGGCAGACGCTGTCGCAGTATCTGGTCAGTAAACAGGAAACCCCTGAGCTGATTCCGGCCCTGGCGGTGATGGCGGGCAAGATCGGCATTCAGGTCAAAGGCTACGGTTCACTGTCGAAGGTCCCCGCCGAAGCGGTGGCCAACGTGCGTAACGACATGTACCTGACGTCGGAAACCATCCGTGTGATGGAGAAAAACAAAGTCGGCAATTTCGACGCGGATACGCAGGACAAGCTCAAGCTGTTCAAGGACCAGATCGACAGCGCAACGCGCTTTATTCCGACCTGGGTCAAGATCGCCGTAGCCATCGCTTTGGGTCTCGGCACTCTGGTGGGTTGGCGGCGCATCGTGATCACCGTCGGCGAGAAGATTGGCAAGACCCACATGACGTACGCTCAGGGCGCTTCGGCGGAAGTGGTCGCTATGCTGACCATCGGTGCCGCCGACATGTACGGCCTGCCGGTGTCGACTACCCATGTGTTGTCATCAGGCGTGGCCGGCTCCATGGTCGCCAACGGCTCCGGCCTGCAATTGCGAACGTTGCGTAATCTGGCCCTTGCCTGGGTGCTGACCCTGCCTGCCGCGATCCTGCTCTCGGGATCGTTGTACTGGGTGTTCACTCAGATCTTCTGATAGCCGCCTGCTGGCAATAAGTGCTCCTTGAGAAAGTCGATCAAGGCACGCAATTTCGGGGATGCATGCTGGCTCACGGGCCAGAGCATCCAGAGCGTGCCGTGGCTGAGGGTGAAATCTTCGAGCACGACCTGCAACTCGCCGCGCTGTAACGCCTCATTGACGACGAAATCCGCCAGGTAGGCGATGCCCATTCCCTGCTTGCACAGGTGATACAGGGAATGGGTGGTGGTGCAGGTCGCGGCTTTTTTCGGATTCGGCACAAGCAAACCATCAACGCTGCGCAACGGCCAGGGCTCGATCTTGCCGGTGGCGGGAAACTTGTGCAGCAGGCCGACATGCCCGGCCAGATCGCCAGGCGTCAAGGGCACGCCATAGCGTTGCAGGTAATCCGGCGACGCAACCAGCATCAGACGGAAGTCACCAAGATGCCGCGACGCCAGTCGTGAGTCCTGTAGCGTGCCGGTGCGAACCACCGCATCGAAGCCCTCCTCGATGATGTCCACCATGCGATCCGACAGGTCGATGTCCAGCTCGATGTCCGGATAGCGGCGCATGAAAGCGGTCAATACCGGCATCATCAAACCATCCTGCAACGGCACGCTGATATGCAGTTTGCCTCTGGGCTCGGCAGTGAAATGCGACAGCTCAAGCTCCGCAGCTTCGACCTCCCCCAGTATTCGCCGACACCGTTCAAGAAACAGTGTGCCCTCGGCTGTCAGGGTGATGCTGCGCGTGCTGCGATGAAACAGGCGAACCCCAAGGCGCTGCTCCAACCGAGCAATGCTCTTGCCGACCGCCGAGGAAGAAACCTCCAGCGTACGCGCCGCCGCAGTGAAGCTGCGCGTTTGTGCGACCTGCACGAAAATTCCGATGCCACTGAGGCTGTCCACGTTAACGTCTCCATAGGCGACCGGATCTGTTGGAGCGAGGCTTGCCCGCGAAGAACGATAACGCGGTGGCGTCTGATCCACCGAGTCGGCTGATTCGCGGGCAAGCCTCGCTACAACAGAATCAACATATTGCCGCTAGACAGCGCGGAGCCATGGACACTGGGGATGATCTCCTGCGCAGGAGATACGCCTCAACGCCCCAATCCTCGCCTGTTAATTAAGGACAAATTTGTCCGCTATGAGCGGAACCTTAGCCTGTTTTTCCGCCAACCACAGCCCCTTAATCTGGCCCTCTTTTGAACAGGGCTCATGGCTATGACTGACAACACGCTGAACCTTATTGATAAATCAGACGCAGAACGGCTGCCGTGGACGGCGTTGCTGGCCTTGGCCATGGCGGGATTTCTGACCATTCTCACCGAGGCGCTGCCCGCAGGATTGCTGCCCTTGATGAGCGCAGACCTAAAGGTGTCACCCACCCTGGTGGGGCAACTGATAACGGTGTATGCGGTGGGTTCGCTGCTGGCGGCCATTCCGCTGACGGCCCTGACCCGCAATTGGCGGCGCAGGCCATTGCTGTTGATTGCCATCGGCGGTTTTGCCGTGGTCAACAGCATCACCGCGCTCTCCGATGACTATGGCGTAACGCTGGTCTCGCGATTCTTTGCCGGAGTTTTTGCTGGCTTGCTTTGGTCCCTGCTGGCCGGTTACGCCAGCCGTCTGGTGCCTGAACATTTACGTGGGCGCGCCATTGCGGTTGCCATGGTGGGAACGCCGCTGGCGCTGTCCATCGGCATTCCGGCCGGAACGCTACTGGGTTCAGTCATCGGCTGGCGCTGGGCTTTCGGGATCATGAGCCTGTTGAGTCTGGGCCTGGTGATCTGGGCACGTCTGAGCCTGGCGGATTTCCCCGGTCAGACCCAACAACAGCGCCTGTCGATCCGCCAGGTGTTCGTGCTGCCAGGCATCCGCCCGGTGCTGCTGACCACCCTGATGTTCGTACTGGCCCATAACGTTCTTTATACCTACATCGCACCGCTGCTGGAGCCTGCCGGTCTGTCCGAGCAGATCGACCGGGTATTGCTGGCTTTTGGCGTCGCGGCGCTGGGAGGGATCTGGCTGGTGGGCGTTCTGATTGATCGCTGGCTGCGTGAGCTGGTGCTGATCAGCATCGCGCTGTTCCTTCTCACCGCCTTCGCCTGGGCGATTAATGGTGAAAACAGTCAGCTGATTTATCTGTATGTGATCATCTGGGGACTGGCGTTCGGGGGCGCAGCGACACTGTTCCAGACCGCGTCAGCAATAACCGGCGGTGCCGCCGCCGATGTCAGCCAATCGATGATCGTCACTGTGTGGAATCTGGGGATTGCCGGTGGCGGACTGGCAGGTGGTTTGCTGCTGCAAAGCATCGGTGTGCAGTCCTTCAACTGGCTGGTTTGCCTGTTACTGATCAGCGCACTGATCGTCAGCGCCAGCGCGAATCGCGCTGGCTTTCCATCCTCCAGACAGACTTAAGCGTGTAGCGTGAACAACGCCACTTCAGGAGCAGCGCTGACCCAATGCTGACTCACCGACCAACCCGCAGCCGTGGCCAGTGCAGTGAACGACTCAATGGTGAACTTGTGGGAGTTCTCCGTGTGCAGCCGCTCACCCACGCCGAAGTGGAAAGTATGCCCCGCCACCGAAGCCACTTGCTCCACACGGCTGACCAGATGCATTTCCATGCGCTGGTCCTCATCGTTCCACAGCGCGAGATGCTCAAACTCGTCGACGTTGAACGTGCCGTCCAGTTCACGGTTGATCCGGGTCAGCAGATTCTTGTTGAAGCGTGCGGTGACCCCTTCGGCATCGTCGTAAGCCGCAACCAGCGTATCCGGATCTTTGACCAGATCCACGCCGACGATGAAGTGCGCGTTTTCACCCAACAAACTGTGGGCGGAACGCAGAAACTTCACCGCCTGCTCAGGAGTAAAGTTGCCAATGGTAGAGCCGGGGAAAAAACCGACCCGAGGCAAACCATCAGCCGCCCTTGGGAGCTTCAAAGCCCGGGTGAAATCGTCAACCTGCGGCGCCACCGTCAAATGCGGGTATTTATTGCTGAGCTGGTGAGCGGCCCGATTCAAGGCATTGGCGCTGATATCAATGGGCACGTACACGGCGATCTGCGGCGCAGCGTCCAGCAACAAACAGGTTTTGTCACTGGCACCACTGCCAAATTCCACCAGAGCAGCACCGTGCGGAATCAGCCCGGCCATTTGTACAGCAACATCGGTCAGCAGCCGGGTTTCGGCGCGGGTCGGATAGTATTCCGGCGTCTTGCAAATGGCTTCGAACAGTTGCGAGCCAGCTGCGTCGTAGAAGTACTTCGGTGAAAGGTTTTTCACTGGCGAGGACAACCCAGCAATCACATCACGGGCGAACTCACTGTCGTGAGGGTTAACCACTCCCGGCTGACGGCTGTCCCTGGCCAGACGCAGACCGGAAACCACCCAGCGTTTCTCCGGATGGAAAAAGTTTCGATACGTCGCTCGGGAATGGCTCGGCGACGTCACGCTTGCCCCGCCGCGCAATACCATCTGGTTGATCATGAACTTGCCGTTGTATTCGCCCACCGCACTGGCTGCCGGACGAAATCCCGGATACGCGCTGTAAGAGCTTTGGGTCCACTGCCAGGCGACGTCATCCACCTGCTCCAGCAGACCGGCAACCACTGCCGCCTCCCATTCAGCTTCAGTAGGCAATCGCGCATCGGCCCACTGCGCGAAGGCTGCAGCTTCGTAGTAACTGATGTGAGTGACAGGTGCGTCCGGGTCAATCGGTTCAAGGCCGCGCAAGGTCATGCAGCGCCAGCCGTGGGTTTCGTCGTGCTGCCAGTACATCGGCGCGTGCCAGGCATTTTCCTGAACGATGCTCCAGCCTTCGGAAAGCCAAAGCCCTGCCTGACTGTAGCCACCCGCATCGATAAACTTCAGCCACTCGCCGTTGGTGACCAGCCGATCACTGATCTCGAAAGACTGTAAGTACGTGGTGTGGCGTGGACCTTCGTTATCGAATGCGAAGTCGGTGCCTTTATGGCCGATTTCGGTCAGTCCGCCCTTGAGCGGTTTGTAGCGGCCCCGCCGACCAGCCACATCCTTGGGCCAGGCTGGGTCGTAAGCCGGCTTGAGGGACGACGTACTGAACAGATGGAGGATGTCCATCAGCAGCAATTCCTGATGCTGCTCCTCATGGGCCAGGCCCAGTTCGATCAGGCTGCTCAAGTCGTCGGGTAGCGTATTTTGCAGCAGACGTGCCATGTGCTGGTCGACATGTTCACGATAGGCCATGACCTGATCGACTCCTGGACGAGTCATCAAGCCGCGCTGTGGACGTGGATGGCGCGGGCCGACGGCCTCGTAATAGGAATTGAAGAGGTAACCGAAGGCCGGGTCGAAAGGCTCGTAGCCCGGCACGTTTTCGCTGAGCAGGAATGTCTCGAAGAACCAGGTCGTGTGCGCGATATGCCATTTTGCCGGGCTGGCATCAGGCATGGACTGGACCACCATGTCTTCGGCGCTCAACGGTGCGGCCAGGCTTTGGGTTCGACTGCGCACGTTCTGGTAGCGCTTGAGCAATTCGTTGGCAGCAGCAGTCTGGCGAGGCTCGCGTGAGGGGCTGATCATCAGTGTGAATCTCCGGCGTTGCCGCGACCTGTTTGTTCAGGCAATGCGGCGTCGAGCGTTTCATTTATCAGCCAACCGGTGCAGAAACACCGCTTCAGTCATGTGGTATCTGAGTCACGAACGTCACCCGTTCGGGGTAAAACGCTACGTGATCTCTGAGCTTCGCCACGGCACGGTACGGATGTTCATAGGTCCAGACCGCGTTCGGGATGCGTAGCCCATGGATATCCAGGCTGAAATAATTAGCGTCGCCTTTATAAGGGCAGTGGGTTTGATGTTCGGTCCTGACGTAATGTTCAATCCGTATATCCGAACGGGGTATGTATATAACCGGCGGGTATTTGGCTTCTTCGAGCAACAGCGCGTGATCGCTGCGGGCGAGCAGCGTTTCTTTGAACATCACGCTGACCGAGCCTTTGCAGGAAGTGATGGTAATGGGGTGGTTGTAGTCGGGGGTTTTCATGGCGAGTGCTCTCTTGGCAGTCATGCAGAAAACAGGTGACCTGTAGGAGTTGCCGAAGGCTGCGATTGCGGAGTGTCAGGATAAATGCTTCGCAGCCTTCGTCAGCTCCTACCCTGGATTTTTTGATCAGCCCGGTTGCGATCAGTGTAGCCACCCTCAAACAACACGCTTATACCGTCGCAAACTGAACGTTTTCGGCAACCCTGCATCCGAACACTCTATGCTGTGCACACAGATTTCCGAGGTTTTGTAATGAATGATTTATCCCACCTGCTCGAGGCTTTGTCCCTTGCTCACACTGACGGGCAGGACGCGGTCATGGCGACGGTGGTCAAAGTCGAGGGTTCGGCCTATCGGCGTCCCGGCGCGCGGATGGTGATTCCACAACTTGGAAACGCCACTGGTACGGTCAGCGGCGGGTGCCTGGAAAGCGATGTGAGCAAGAAAGCCTGGTGGCTGACCGCCGCAGGTAAACCGGTGCTGCGCACTTACAGCACCGGCGAGGACGACGATGAACTGGAAGACGCTGAACTGAGCTTCGGGCTGGGCTGCAACGGTACGGTGCATATTCTCTTCGAGCGAGTCAGTGCGCAGAATCCATCACTGGCAATCAATGTGTTGAAACAGGTGCAAGCCACCTCGCGCCCCGCTGCGCTGGCGACAGTGATCAGTTCCGAAAATGATCACCATGCAGCAGTGGGTGAGCGGGTTGCGCTGTGGGCCGACGGCAAGCTTGAGCAGGAAATGCACGACCGACTGCTCAGCCAGACCATCGCCGCCGACCTGCAAACCGTACTCACCGCCGAGAAGTCAGCCATTCGCAACTACGATGGTCACTCCGGATCGATTCAGGTGCTGCTGGAGTTCATTCCGGCACCACGTCGGCTGGTGATTTTTGGGGCTGGGCATGATGCCGTACCGCTGGTGAACATGGCGCACCTGCAAGGCTGGCACACCACGGTGATCGACGCCCGTACGCACTTTGCCCGCCCCGAGCGTTTCCCCGATGCCGATCAAGTCAGCGCCCTGCCCTTGCAGCCTTTCACAGGCATGCAGGCACTGGTTGATGACGCTGCGGTGGTAGTCATGACCCACAGCTACACTCAGGATCGTCACTGGCTCAGTCAGGTACTGACGCTGAATCCGCGTTACATCGGCCAGCTCGGCCCACGCAGCAGGACCGAGCGATTGCTGGACGAAATGAGCAGCGAAATGCGTCAACTGCCAGCCTTTGCAGCGCTGCATTACCCGGTAGGTCTGGACCTGGGCGGCGATACCCCTGCAAGCGTTGCGCTGTCTATCCTGGCGGAGATCAATGCGGTGCTCAATCAGCGTAGCGGCGGCATGCTCAAGCATCGCGAAGCGAGCATTCATGCCGCGGATGTGATGATGGCGGGTGAGATGGGACTGCTCAAGAGTGGGTCTTAGGTATTTTCTGACCTGCTGACATGTACAAAACCTGTAGGCCCCCCCTGTGTCCCTGAAACAGCGTTGTCGCGCAGCAAAGATTGGACTTGTGCAGACTGTGTGAAAACGTAGCGAGCGACGGCAAGACAAGGCAAAAACAGCCGAAAAAGCGGAGTCTAGGTGTTCTAAATGAGCATTTTTCGGCTGTTTT